>CANCAR010000095.1 GCA_947374125.1 Hyphomicrobiales bacterium
CATGCGAGGCAAGTCTATTCGCTGCCGCTGGCCCTAAAGCCTGCCGGGGCGCTCGAATAAGATCCGTGTGTACGATGCCAGCCGCATCCAGCATCAACAGGCGCGCATCGCGCTGAGCTGTCTCGATCCCAATGTCACGAAATACACTACCCAGATGCTTAAGCGCTTCGATGCGCGTCATTTCTTCCGTAATCTTGCTCATGTGCGGTCCTCCGCTCCCAGCAATTCGGCCTGATGTTCCGCGATCAACGGATCGATCACATCATCGAGCGCGGTACCTGTCACAATTTCGGGCAATTTGTAGAGGGTTAGATTGATCCGATGATCGGTTAAACGACCCTGCGGAAAATTATACGTCCGTATGCGCTCGGATCGGTCGCCGGAGCCCACTTGTCCGCGCCTGTTTTCAGCCTCTGCATCGGCTTGCTTGCGCCTCTGCATGTCAAAGAGCCTCGTCCGCAAAACATCCATCGCTTTGGCACGGTTGCGATGCTGCGAGCGCTCGTCCTGCATCATGACGACAATACCGGATGGCGTATGCGTCATCCGGATCGCGCTTTCGGTTTTGTTCACGTGCTGGCCGCCTGCGCCTTGGGCGCGCATGGTCTCAATTACCAGATCCTTGTCATCAATGGTTAGATCCAGCGGTTCGGCGATGGGGAGCACGGCGACCGTGGCCGCCGAGGTATGAATCCGGCCTTGCGTCTCGGTATCCGGCACACGCTGAACGCGATGAACGCCACTTTCAAACTTTAACCGTCCAAAAACGCCGATACCGCGCAATTCAGCGATAATTTCCTTAAAGCCACCCATGGTCCCTTCTGAGGCCGATAAAACTTCAACTGTCCAGCGGCGGGACTCGGCATAGCGTTGATACATGCGGAACAAATCGCCTGCGAACAACGCCGCCTCATCGCCCCCTGTGCCCGCACGCACTTCCAAAATCGCGCCGCGCTCATCGGCAGCATCCTTTGGCAGCAACATCAAGCGAAGCTCCCGCTCGGCAGCGCTTTGGCGGGCTAAGGCGTCACGGCGCTCTTCATCCGCCAATCCACGCATTTCCGCATCAATTGTGGGATCGGCGATGAGTTCGGTAAGGTCTGCAATGTCTTTTTCAATCGTCCGGACGGTTAGAATAGCAGCGACCACCGGATCGAGATCGGATAATTCGCGGGATAAAGCGACAAAGGATTCCGCGTCCGGCCCGCTGTTGAGCCGGTCGGATACCATGGCATGTCGCGCCAGAATCGCATCGAGTTTACGTGAATCGAATGTCATGAAGCGTCAGATAGATCAGGTGAGAGCGGAAAGCGAGCACGGAAGAGCGACTATAAAATAGCCTCGCTAAACCGGGACGCCATGTTTTCGCGCGAAAGCCACGATCTCTGGACGCAGGCTGGCCACACCGTTTGGTGATGCCAACAAGCCTTCCATATAGGTCTCGATCGCCGAGTCGTCTAATTCCAGAAGCATGGCTTTAACCGGTCCGATGGCGGCCGGCGACATCGACAGCGAGCGATAGCCTAGACCAATAAGCGTCATTGCTTCCAAAGGCGAACTTCCAAGTTCACCGCATAAAGTCACCGGAATTCCAGCCTTTTTCCCTGCCTGAGCAATCATGCGAAGGGCCCTGAGGCAGGATGGACTTAACGTGTCGAACCGGCTTGCCATCATCGGGTTTTCGCGGTCGGCAGCAAATAGGAACTGCATTAAATCATTTGAGCCTACGGACAGAAAATCGGCACGCGCCGCGATTTCGTCGATTTCGAACAGCAGCGAAGGCACTTCCACCATCACACCCAGCTTGATGCTGTCAGGCAAAGTGTAACCATGCTGCTGCAAATGGGTCATTTCACGCTCGACGAGCGCTTTAGCGCGGTCGAACTCGTCGACGGTGGCCACCATCGGGAACATGACCCGCAGATGATGCCCGGTGGCAGCCTTCAACATCGCGCGGAGCTGAGCCCGGAGCAAACCCGGACGATCAAGCCCAATGCGGATGGCACGCCAGCCCAGAGCTGGATTTTCTTCTTCCGCCGTACGCAAATATGGCAATATTTTATCGCCGCCGATATCCAGCGTCCGGAAGGTTACCGGCCTGCCGCGCGAGGCGTCAAAAACCGTTCGATAGAGCGTCATCTGCTCGCTGGCGGTTGGCATGCGTGCCGACACCATAAATTGCAGCTCGGTGCGGAACAGGCCGATACCTTGTGCGCCAGTTTCGTCCATATGCGGCAAATCGATCAAGAGTCCTGCATTGAGATGAAGCGCAATAGGGACACCATCCTTTGTTTGGGACGGGACATCACGCAACTTGCGGTACTGTTCCTGCCGTCTGGCCCTAAGCCGTGCCTTTTCTTTGAATGCATCTTCGACATCGCTTTGCGGACGAACATGGACCTGACCTGTCCCGCCATCAACAATGATCGCGTCGCCTGTTTCGACCGAGCCCGTAATGTTTTCAATCGTTCCAACGGCCGGAATGCCCAAAGCGCGAGCAACAATAGCGATATGGCTCGTCGGTCCGCCTTCTTCCAGCACAAGGCCGCGCAGCTTCGAGCGGTCATAATCCAGTAAGGCGGCCGGTCCCATAGACCGTGCGATTAAAATAGCGTTGTCGGGCAGCTGAACGCGTCCGTCGATCATGTCACGTCCGAGCAACCGGTGAAGCAATCGGTTTGCTAGCTCATCAAGGTCATGCAACCTTTCGCGCAGATAGGGGTCCGTCTGGCGCAACATCCGTGCGCGGTTGTCCGATTGCACGCGCTCGACGGCAGCTTCAGCGGTTAGGCCGGTTTGCACGGCTTCGCGTAACCGCCTTGTCCAGCCGGGATCGTTCGCGAACATGCGATAGGTTTCAAGTACTTCCCGATGTTCGCCGCCATGTGCGACATCGCCCCGGTCCACCAGCCGATCAATCGAAGAGCGCAGATCGGCGATGGCCGCATCAAGCCTTTTCTGTTCTACATCGGGATCGTCCGCGATCAGGTTTGACACGACAACGCGGGGCTCATGCAGCACCGCGTAGCCAAGCCCGACACCATCGGCCAGAGACTGGCCGGTCAGCATCATCGGTCGACGCAGCGCAATGCCTGATCCTGAGCCAGCGAGTGCCTGCAATTCGCCGGATGCGACGATCTCGGCCAACACCATGGCTGTGGTTTGCAGCGCTTCGACTTCTTCCTCGATATAGACGCGGTGCGCGCGGTTCTGCACCACAAGCACGCCCAGCGTATTGCCCGAACGGAGCACGGGCACGCCGAGGAAGGATTGGTAAATTTCTTCGCCCGTTTCAGGCCGATAGGAGAAGGCTGGATGTGATTGAGCGTTTGAAAGGTTCAAAGGCTCGGCTTGGCTTGCGATCAAGCCAACCAGACCTTCGCCAGCATTCATCGTGGTGATGTGGACGGCTTCGCGTTTCAAACCCTCGGTGGCAAAGAGTTCGAGCGTGTTGTCGGCCCGCATGACGTAAAACGAGCACACTTCGGCGACCATGTTCGCCGCAATCACCATCACGATTTTATCAAGGCGCGCCTGTGCGCTTACGGGCTCCGCCATAACCTCGCGAAGACGGCGCAACAGCACTCTGGGCCCACCAAGCGATGACCGCATAACCCTCTTTTTCCTAAACTGCCGCTAGAGCGGCAGGGCATTTCCACCAAAACGAGCTCACTTTCCGGAGCCCTTGGTGATATGTTTTACAGATTCTTGACGACAAATGCAAAGGCCGGGCCATTGCGAATTGACGCTCTAGAATGATCCGGAATTTCGAAAAATTCGCTATGCTTGATCAAGCCCATACAGCGAATGAAGGGTTCGAACGGCCAACTCCGTATACGCGCTATCGATCAAAACTGAGAATTTAATCTCGGAGGTTGTAATGGCGCGAATATTGATGCCCTTCTCAGCGAGCGCTTTAAAGGCGCGGGCGGCAACGCCAGCGTGGCTGCGCATCCCGACGCCAATTGCTGAAACTTTCACCACATCATTTGCGCCTTGAAGCGTTGCATAGCCAATGGTGCTCCGAAGATCCTCGAGGATCGTCTTTGCCCGCTCGAAATCAGCAGTAGGAACCGTAAACGTGATGTCCGTCGTCGTTGTATCGTCGGACACAACTTGGATGATCATGTCGACATTAATATTCGCGTCCGCCAAAGGCACGAAAATCGCTGCGGCTATTCCGGGCTTATCGGCAACACGGCGAAGGGTAATTTGTGCCTCGTCTTTCGAATAGGCGATGCCGGTAATGATCTGCTGTTCCATAATGTCTTCCTCGCCACAGATGAGGGTTCCAGGCTTTGGGTCCGCGGGATCGTCGAAAGACGAGCGAACATAAGTGGGTACTCGATGCGTCATAGCCAGTTCGACAGACCGGACTTGAAGTACTTTGGCCCCCATGGAGGCCATTTCAAGCATTTCTTCAAAAGCCACTTTCTCAAGCCGCTTTGCCTTCGGCACAATCCGGGGATCGGTTGTGTAGACGCCGTCGACATCGGTGTAGATATCGCAGCGCTCGGCACCGATGCCTGCTGCAACCGCCACGGCGCTGGTGTCAGAACCACCCCGCCCAAGTGTTGTTAAACGTCCGCTTTGCTCGTCGATGCCTTGGAAACCCGCAATGACAGCGACCTCGCCTTTTGTCGTAAATCCATCCATTAGACCGGAACCGTCAATTCCAATGATGCGGGCCGAACCATGCGCGCCATCCGTCCGGATCGGGATTTGCCAGCCCTGCCAGGAGCGCGCCGCGATACCGATCTGTTGCAAGGCAATTGCCAAAAGCCCGGAAGTTACCTGTTCGCCGGACGCAACAACCGCATCATATTCGCGCATGTCATAGAGGGGGGAGGCATCCTTGCACCAAGCAACCAATTCATTGGTCTTGCCCGACATGGCGGAAACCACAACGGCAACGTGATATCCTGCCTCAACCTCACGCTTTACGTGCTGCGCGACGTTGCGGATCCGGTCGAGATTGGCGACAGAGGTGCCGCCAAATTTCATAACCAAACTTCGTTTCGCGGGTGTTATCATCGGCGATCAGGACATTTCATCTGGGGAAGCAAATGCGGCCTTGCGTCACAGGGCTTCCAGGGTGAAAAAGGCGCACATCCATGACGGCGCAACCTGGCGCTGTCAACAGGAACGGGCACGATTTTTCGTGATCATGACGACGGGAGCATCAGCATGAACGATACCTATCAGGGAACAGTTGATCGGGATGAGGTCGCCCGCTTCGAGCGGATTGCGAAAACCTGGTGGGATGCTGCGGGTCCGATGGGTGTGTTGCACAAGTTTAATCCGGTTCGGCTTCAGGTGATTCGTGACGAGGCCTCGGCGCATTTCAATCGAATGATGGATCACGGTCGCCCGCTCGATGGCCTTACCATTCTTGATATTGGTTGCGGCGGCGGATTGCTTTGCGAACCTTTGACAAGACTTGGAGCGAAAGTAACAGGCATTGATCCCGCGCCCACCAATGTCGAAGTCGCCAAACTCCATGCAAGCCAATCGGGCCTCGATATCGATTATCGCCAAACTACCGTCGAGGCGCTGGTTGCCGCAGGCGAGCGGTTTGATATCGTTCTGTCGATGGAAGTGGTGGAGCACGTCGCCGATGTTCAGGCCTTTGTCGCGGCCTGCACGGCGGCGGTGAAGCCGGGCGGGCAATTGTTTATGGCAACGCTCAACCGCACCCTGAAGGCCTTTGCGCTTGCGATTGTAGGGGCCGAATTTGTGCTGGGCTGGCTGCCAAAAGGCACGCATCAATGGGATAAATTCGTGACACCGCGCGAATTGGAGACCGAAATCGGCAAAGGGGGCATGGACATCACCTATCGCTCGGGCGTGATCTTCAATCCTTTGAGGAATGTCTGGAAACTTTCGCGGGACATGGACGTCAATTATATGTTGGCGGCCCGCAAACCGTGATGGGGACCTAATTATGGTCACGTCCGGGGGGCAAAGGTAGGATGGAAATGCCATCCTCAACCAGTTCGTAGGCTTCTTCTAGCGAGGTTCGGCCATAAATCTGGCGGCTTTCTTTTTCGCCATAATGCATCCGGCGGGCTTCCTCGGCGAAATTCTCCCCCACATCGTCAGCGTCTTTAATCATTTCTTGCCTGAGTTCGGCGAGACGCTCGCGTAATTCTCTCTCTTCCGACGACAGGATTTCTTGGCTCGAATCCATACTGATCCAGTCCTGATCACGAGCAGCATGGGGGGTGAGCGGGACCATTCGATCCGTCCGCGCTACCGCAGGCGCCATGATGGCACGATCGACCTTTGCCGAACCACAGAAGGGGCATTCGACAAGTCCACGCTTTTTCTGCGCGTCGAATGCGTCGCCCGACTGAAACCAGCCTTCAAAGCCGTGCTCCGCCTCGCATTGCAATTGATATTTGATCACGCCGCGCGGTCCCCTGCGGCATTGCCTGCGACCGTCACATGCACCGGGCGCGTATGCCGAAGTGCCGGAATTCGGCTGCGGGCGTCTTGAACCTCTGCGAGATCTATCTTGGCCAAGATGATGCCCGGCTCATCGCCAGCCTCGGCCAATACGCGGCCCCACGGGTCAATAATGATCGAATGACCATAGGTCTCGCGGCCATCTTCATGCAATCCGGCTTGTGCAGCTGAGATCATGAACGCGCCGTTTTCAATAGCACGAGCCCGCTGCAAAATGCTCCAATGGGCCTCGCCCGTCTGCTTTGTGAAGCAAGCGGGGGCGGATAATACGCTGCATCCCGCATCTGCCAATGCGCGGAAAAGATAGGGAAAGCGCACATCATAACAAATCGCCATGCCAAGGCGTGCATGGGGAATATCGACCGCCACGGCCTTAAGGCCGCCCGTAAAGGTATTGGATTCCCGCCATGTCTCGCCGTTTGGCAAATCTACATCAAACAGATGCAGCTTGTCATAGCGGGCGAGCAATTTTCCGTCCTGACCAATCACAAAAGCGCGGTTAGCTACCTTGTCGCCATTCTTGATCGCGAGCGACCCGATATGGATGGTGATGGTCAATTCCTTGGCAAGCGCACTGAGCGCTGCGAGCATCGGATCTTCGGCCTCAGAACGGATGGCTGAGAGCAAAGCGGGACGATCCCGGTTTACGATATTCGATATTTCCGGCGTCTGGACATAGGTTGCGCCCGCTTTCGTCGCTTCGCGGATCATGCGCACGGCATCATCGAGATTTTCAGCCGGATCGCGCTTGCCGCGCATTTGAACGCAGGCTGCCGTGAACAGTGTTGTCATGGGGTCTAATTCCTCAAAGCTGCAAAAGCGCGTCAAGTTTGCCCGCGTTTTCCAGCGCATAAATATCATCGCATCCGCCGACATGCGTTGCGCCGATGAAAATTTGCGGAACAGATGACCGGCCATTGGCCTTTATCGCCATCGCGGCCTGCGCATCGCCACCGGCTGAAACGTCAATCTGGTTATAGGTCACGCCCTTCTTGTTCAAAAGCTCGAGCGCTGAATGACAATAGGGGCACCATGATTTGGTATAGATCGTGACAGGCTGCATACTGGTATATCCTTATACGCGTTGGCATCGTTTATATAGGATAACTAGCCCACCTTTGCCACCATCGCGAAGACAAGAAGATCGACAGAGGCCGCGCCCGCTTTCAAAAGGGTTCGCGCGGCGGCGTTTCCGGTTGAGGCCGTCGTCATAACATCATCCACCAGCACGATCCGTGCGCCAAAGAGAGTGGCCTGTTCGGTCTCATTGACCTTGAAAGCTTTTTCTAAATTATTGGCGCGTTCATTTCGGGTCAGGCCCACTTGGGGGCGGGTCGCTTTGACGCGCTGCAGCGTTTCAAAGCCGACAGGAACACCCGATTTTTGGCTGATGACGTCCGCCAAAGCCACGGCTTGGTTAAACCGTCGCCGCCAGAGCCGCAAAAAATGCAAGGGAATCGGTACAATGAGGGTTGCGTCTTTGAGAAGGTCTTGGCCCTCTCGAGCCATCCAAACGCCCATAGTCCGTGCCAGTTCGGTTTGGTCGCGATATTTTAAGCCATGCACCAATTCACGGGCTACTCCGTCATATCGGGCCACGCCTCGTGCCCGGCCAAAGACCGGCGGATCGGCAACGGCTAACGGCGACAGCATCATGCCGCCATGTTCAACGGGCAAAGGCGTGCCGTATCGGTCACAGACGGGTCGTTCAATAAACGGCATTTGCCGCCAACACGCGGGGCAAAGCCCATCTTGATCAGCAAGGGCCGCGCTGCACGCTATGCAGGAGGGCGGGTAGATGAGATCGACCACCCGCTTACCGAAATTCCGGAACGCGTCAAAATTCAGGTTCCCCATGGCGCTACCCTTTGACCTTGCCTGCATAAACGATCATACACCGCTCCTATGAGCAATACGCCCCGTCTTTTTGAACAGGGTCTGATCCGGGCGCGGTTGCAGCGCGCCATTAGGCAGGGACCTGAAGATTTTCTGCTGACGCGCGCGGCATCCGATCTTTCGGACCGGCTGGAGGCGGTGCTTCGGCAGTTTGGCACGGTTCTCGACCTCGGAACACCCGGTCCCCATGCCGCGGATGCCCTTCTGGCTTCAGGCCGCGCTAAACATGTCCTTCGCGCAGCGCCAGTAGCGGAAGCCCGCGGTCCGGGTTCAATTGCTACCATTGTCGCTGATGCAGGGCTTTTACCCTTTGGTTCGGCGAGCCTCGACGCAGTTATATCGCTGTTAGCCTTGCAAACGGTTGATGATCTGCCTGGAGCTTTGATGCAAATTCGGCGGGCCCTTCGGCCCGATGGGCTTTTCCTTGCTTGCGTTTTAGGGGGAGCCAGCCTCACCGAGTTGCGCCAAAGCTTGGCGGCTGCGGAGAGTGAAATGGAGGGCGGCATCAGCCCACGTGTCGTCCCTTTTGCCGATATTAGCGATCTTGGTGGATTGCTCCAACGGGCAGGCTTTGCACTGCCTGTATCAGATGTCGACAGCTTTACTGTTCGCTACGCCAATCCGCTTGGTCTTATGCAGGACCTCAGACGGATGGGTGCTACTAATCCGCTCATCGAGCGCCGCAAGACGCCGCTCCGCCGCGCGACGCTCGTGCGCGCCTTGGAAATTTATAGCGAGTGGTTTTCGGATCCTGACGGTCGCGTCAGGGCAACCGTCGAGTTCATTTGGATATCGGGATGGACGCCGCATGAGAGCCAGCAAAAGCCGCTTAAGCCCGGCTCAGCGGCCAAGCGTCTGGCCGATGCGCTTGGCGTCCCTGAAGTTTCCACCGGCGCCCAACCTCGTCAAGAAAACTGATCTAACCAAACGTTAATCTCCGCGTCACGCCGCCGTGAGGCGATAGGGCGCTTTATTCCCCCATAGCCCTTTCGGGTGCGAACGAGGAGATAAGACAATGAAGTTTGGTAAAAAGACGATTATAGCTGGAGCCGTTACGGTGCTGGTTGCAGGCGGAGCGTTTACGGCCTTCGCCAAAGGCATGCAACACCACGATATGATGGGTGGTCGCATGCGCCAGATGTGCGACGCAAAAGATCCGATGGGCCCGAAGCTTCTGGAACGCTTACAGCGTTCTGTTAAGCCAACCGATGCTCAAAAGCCAGAATTTGAGGCGCTAAAGACCGCGTTGGCTTCCGCCGAAGCAACGGTAAAAGCCACCTGTCCAGCTGACCCCGCGTCTGTCGATCGCACCCCTCCGGGCATGCTTTCGGGCATGGAGCAGCATTTAACCGCCATGCTCAGCGCGGTAAAGACCGTTCGCCCTGCATTTGATGCGCTTTATGCCAAGCTTGATGACAAGCAGCGCGATGCCCTGCGCTGGTCATCGCCGTTTGGTCGAGAGCACGGTGGCGGTCATCACAAAATGATGGACGACGCACCTAAGGCGCAATAATCCGCTTTAGCTCATAAAGTCAGCCGCGGGCGATCTCGATTTGCGCCCGCGCGCCACTTCTCAGTTGGCCGAAATCCGTGCCAATCGCCATGAGATCATAACCCTTTTTGATGAGATCGCGCGCGGCCAGTGGGCTTGGTGCAAAACAGCACGCAGCTTTGCCATGGGCATGCGCCCGCGCCACAACATGGTCGAGCGCGTCAGCCACATCTTTGCGGGCCGGGTCAACATTTGCGCCCTGTGAAAGCGCGATGGACAGATCCGACGGTCCGACAAACACTGCATCAATCCCCGGTGTTGCCAGAATATCATCCAAAGCAGCCAAAGCCTCACGCGTTTCGATCATAGCGATGGCAACCGATAGGGCATTACCTGCCTTGAGATAG
>CANCAR010000096.1 GCA_947374125.1 Hyphomicrobiales bacterium
GTTGATTCAGGAATGGAATGTGCAACCGAAATAATCTCGACGTCAAACGGAGATAATGCCAGGCGATCGCCCGGCTTCATCAGCGTCAGAGCGATCTTTTTGGCACCTGGCTCGTTTTGACGCCGGATATCAAAGAGGCCAGCCGCAAATGGCGTCGCATAGACGGGCGGCGTGCCTAATCGCGGATAAAGATCCAAAAGCGCGCCGATATGGTCCTCATGCGCGTGCGTGATGATAATCGCCTTCAGGCGGTTCTTCTGGCCCTCCAGAAATTTCAAGTCGGGCAGAACCAAATCAATACCGGGAAGATCATCACCTGCAAAGCTGACGCCGCAATCTACCAGAATCCATTCGCGCTTAGCGGGTGGTCCATAACCATAAAGCGCAGCATTCATGCCGATTTCGCCGAGACCACCCAGCGCGCAAAATACAAAATCATCCTTGGGCCCAACCATGGAGCCCTCCTTTCAGTCGATCATTATAGCGGAAATGCCATAAGGCGTTTGCAATGTCATAAAGGTTTTCGATCAATAGAATACATCACCTGCGATGATCGGTGTGACTTTTCCGTCTTGGAGGAGCAATAATTTTCCGCCCTCATCAAGGCCCTGAAAAATCCCCTCAAGCGAACCGTTCGCTTGCCGTACCGAAATCGAGCCGCCCAAACCACGGGCTCTGGCGAGCCAGAGCTGTCGGATGTCCGAAAAGCCCTGTCCTTTGTCAAAAACGTCGAGATTCGTGCGAAAAGCTTGGGTTAGAGCAGAAAACGTATCCGCCACTGACACTTGCGCCCCAGAAGCCACCAAATCCGTTGCCGGATAGGGCGTGTCGGTTGGATGATGCGTAACATTCACGCCGCACCCAATCACCGCACCAAACGCACCATCGGGCAGGCTCCCACCCTCCACCAGAATCCCGGAGAGCTTTGCCCCCTCAAGCAGCACATCATTAGGCCATTTGAGCGCCAAACGTTCTGGCGCAACGCCTAGCGCTATAGCTGCATCATAAATCGCGAGTGCTGCGACAAAGCCGAGCTGAAACCCGTTCGCCATCGGACAAGGCGCATAAAGCGCGAGCGAGGCATAGAGATTGCCTTTGGGCGATGACCAGATTCGGCCCAACCGTCCGCGCCCGCCGGATTGTTCGTCGGCAACAATCCAATGATCGCCGGTGCCACCCTCCCTCAGACGCGACATGGCGGCATCATTGGTCGAGCCAATGCTTTCAACATGAGTGAGAGTAAAGCCAGCCTCTTGGGCTGCAGTGTTGCGTGTCACGTCAGAACAAAGAACGCGCGGCCACATTCGCAGCATTCACGAGCGAAGACGGTGCCAGCGCAAAGGCAACAACAAGAATGGCCGCTAAGGACGCGATCAACCGAACAGGCGTTGAAGCAGGCGTAAACGCTTCCCGAGCCTCATCGAAATAGATGATCTTGACGATGCGGAGATAGTAAAAAGCGCCAACAACGCTTGCGATGACACCGATAACCGCCAACGGATATAGACCAGCTTGGATGGCTGCCGAAAACACATACCATTTCGCAAAAAAGCCCGCGAGCGGCGGAATGCCTGCCAGCGAGAACATGATCATCGCAAGCGCAAAGGCAAGCGCCGGATTGGTCTTGGAAAGACCGGCCAGATCGTCGATATCCTCGCAATACTGGCCATTGCGCTCCATCGATAACACGCAGGCGAAAGCGCCCAACGTGGTTACAAGATAGATCGCCATATAGATCGCGACGCCGGCAACGCCATCAACTGTCCCGGCTGAGAGGCCTACGAGCACATAGCCAATATGCCCGATCGAGGAATAGGCCAAAAGCCGCTTGATGTTTTTCTGGCCAATGGCGGCAAACGCGCCGAGCACCATGGAAGCAATCGCCACAAAAACGATAATCTGCTGCCATTGCCCCGCAATGGATGGGAACGCCTGCTCAACCACACGAACCAGAAGCGCAACCGCTGCCGTCTTGGGAGCCACAGCAAAGAACGCTGTCACCGGTGTAGGCGCACCTTCATACACATCCGGCGTCCACATGTGGAACGGCACAGCAGATATTTTGAATGAAAGGCCCGCGAGCACAAAAGCCAGACCAAAGATCACTCCAACACCCGCGCCGCCCTTAAGCGATTCCGCAATACCAGTGAACGTTACCGTTCCCGTCATGCCGTAAACGAGCGATGCGCCATAAAGCAGCATGCCGGAAGAAAGCGCGCCGAGAACAAAATATTTAAGGCCCGCTTCGGTGGATTTCACCGAATCTCGATCAAAGGACGCTACGACATAAAGCGCGAGCGAGGACAATTCGAGCCCCAGATAGAGCGCAATCAAATCATGCGCCGAAATCATCAGCATCATGCCAAGCGTCGAAATCAACACCAGAAGCGGAAATTCAAACGCCAAACGCTTGGTTGCTTTGAGATAGGCCTCAGCCAGCAGCAAAGTAGCCATCGAGCCAATCAAGGTCAAAACCTTCATAAACCGCGCGAATCCATCCGAAATGAATGCGCCACCAAAGGCCTCAACGCGCTCACCACTTCCCAGTGCTATCAAAACCGTCGCAATCAGCAGCACCATTAAGGTCAGCACCCGCACCAGACCGTAGGATTTATCACCCCCGAGCGCGCCAATCAGAACGAGCAGCAAAGCGCACCCGCCCATGAAAATCTCAGGCAGCGCGGGAGCCATAACGGGCAAAACGGAAAGGGTCGAGGACATCGGGGTTTGTGACCTTATGGCAGGATGACGGCAGCTGTCTTAACAGCACCAATCGCCGCATTCATCGCGGCAAGCAGAGGCTCGGTTGGAACAGCAAAGACGTGGAGAATGGCGTTGGCATTGAAACCGAAATAGATCGTGAGGAAAGCCAGAGGGGCGAGCAATGCAAACTCTCGAGCACTTACGTCCTTTATGTCCATGAGTTCAGGCTTTACCAGTTTGCCCAGCACAACACGGGCATACATCCATAACCCGTAGGCCGCTGACAAAATCACTCCCGAGGTAGCAGCGAGCGCCACCCAAGAATTGGCAATCCGTGCGGCAAGCAGCGTCAGAAACTCGCCAATAAATCCACTGGTCCCTGGTAAACCAACATTGGCCATCGTGAAGATCATCATGGCGGCTGCATAAAGCGGCATGCGGTGAACCAATCCACCATAGGCGGAGATTTCACGCGTATGCATCCGATCATAAATCACGCCGACGCATAAAAAGAGCGCGGCTGACACAATGCCATGGCTGACCATCTGGTACATCGCGCCTTCAATGCCTTGCGGCGTCAGCGTGAAGATGCCCATCGTGACATAGCCCATATGCGCCACCGACGAATAGGCGATCAGCTTTTTCACGTCTTCCTGCACCAAAGCGACAAGCGAGGTGTAGATAATCGCAACCAACGAAAGGGTCAGCACGAAGGGCGCAAAATATTCCGAAGCGTTCGGGAACATCGGAAGCGAGAAGCGGATAAAGCCATAGCCGCCCATCTTCAAAAGGATCGCGGCAAGGATAACCGACCCTGCCGTCGGCGCTTCAACGTGCGCGTCCGGCAACCAGGTATGAACCGGCCACATCGGCATCTTCACAGCAAAGGAGGCGAAGAAGCCAATCCACAGCCAAGTCTGCATATGGACCGGAAATTTGAACGCCAAAAGGGTCGGAATATCCGTTGTACCCGCCTGCCAATACATCGCCATAATGGCAACCAGCATCAAAACCGAGCCAAGCAGCGTGTAGAGGAAGAATTTGAAGCTCGCATATATGCGCCGCTTGCCGCCCCAAATACCGATGATCAAGAACATCGGGATCAGGCCCGCCTCAAAAAAGAGGTAGAACAGCACCAAATCCAAGGAGGTGAAAACCCCGATCATCAGCGCTTCAAGTACCAAAAATGCGATCATATATTCGGAAACGCGCTTCTGGATCGATATCCACGACGCGACAATGCAGAACGGCATCAAAAACGTCGTGAGCAAGATGAAGGGCATCGAATAGCCATCGACACCGAGTTTGAAGCGGATCGCGTCCGATATCCAAGCGCCCTCTTCCACAAGCTGGAAGGCGGGGCTTGACGGGTCAAACCGCTGCCAAGCCACAAGCGAAAGTGCGAAACTGATGACGGTTGTTGCCAGCGCAATCCAACGCACATTTTTGCGCGATGCCTCGCTATCGCCGGGCACGAAGAGAATAGCCAACGCACCAATGAGCGGCAGAAGGATGAGGCCTGAGAGAAGATGCGACATCAATGCGCTCCGCCGAACATGTACCAGGTCATAAAGCCAGCAAGCCCGATCAGCATCGCGAAGGCATAGTGATAGAGATAACCCGTCTGCAGCCGAACGGCCCATCCGGTAACATCAAGCACGCGAGCCGAGACACCATCGGGGCCCATTCCGTCAATCACGCGGCCATCGCCTTGTTTCCACAAGAAGCGGCCAAGCCATTTAGCGGTGCGGACGAAGATCACCTCATAAAGCTCATCGAAATACCATTTATTCAAGATGAACTTGTAAAGCATCGGCTGGCTTGCCGCGAGTTGACGGGGCCAATCGGGCTTGCGGATATAAAACACCCAAGCCAGCACAAAACCACCCGTCATCATGATAAACGGCGATTGCTTCACCCACTCCGGCACATCGTGCATTTCGTGCAAAATATGGTTGTGCTCAGAGGTGAAAATCGCACCCTTCCAGAATTCGCTATAGCCTTCGCCGATAAAGGCGGGCGCGAAAACGATACCGGCGACCAAAGCACCTAAACCAAGCAAGATCAGCGGGATCGTCATGACCAAGGGCGATTCATGCGGCTCATGGGCATGGCCGTGGCCGTGATCATGGTCACCCTGCACATGGGCGTGATGATCATCAGCGTGATGAGCGTCCTGCCCCCATCGGGCCTTGCCCAAGAAGGTCAGGAAAAACAAACGCCAAGAATAAAAGCTCGTCATTCCAGCGGCTAGAACCAACATCAAGAAGGCATAACTCTGTGCTGATGAGTGAGAGGCAAAAGCAGCTTCAATAATCGCGTCCTTGGAGTAAAAGCCCGCCGTAAACGGGAACCCCGTCAAAGCCAGCGTTCCAATCGCCATCATGGCGCCCGTCAGCGGTATCTTGCGGAACAGACCACCCATTTTGCGAATGTCTTGCTCATGGTGCATCGCATGGATCACCGATCCAGCGCCCAAGAACAGGAGCGCCTTGAAAAAGGCGTGCGTAAAGAGGTGGAATATCCCCGCGCCATAGGCACCCGAACCCAGCGCCACAAACATGTAACCCAATTGTGAGCAGGTCGAATACGCGATCACGCGCTTAATGTCGTTTTGCACGAGGCCGACGGTCGCGGCAAAAAACGCCGTTGTCGCGCCCACCACCATCACCACCGTCAACGCCGTAGGCGAGGCTTCAAACAGAGGCGACAGCCGGGCGACCATAAACACGCCAGCCGTCACCATGGTGGCGGCATGGATCAGGGCTGATACCGGCGTCGGGCCTTCCATGGCGTCCGGCAACCAGGTGTGGAGCAGAAACTGAGCCGATTTGCCCATCGCGCCGATAAACAGCAACAGGCATATAATCGTCATCGTGTCCCATTCGATGCCAAGCAAATGCAGCTTAAGGGCTGAAAGATCACCAATCCGCGCAAAAATCGCGTCATAGCTCACCGAACCCGTCAATGCGAACACGACAAAAATGCCAAACGCGAAACCAAAATCGCCAACACGGTTGACGATAAACGCCTTCATGGCCGCAGCAACCGCCGTCGGCTTTTCGTACCAGAAGCCGATCAGCAAATAGGAGGCAAGGCCCACGCCTTCCCAGCCAAAGAACATTTGAACGAGATTATCGGATGTCACCAGCATCAACATCGCGAAGGTGAACAGCGACAAATAGGCAAAAAATCGCTGGCGGGACGGGTCCTCGTGCATGTAGCCAATCGAATAGAGATGGACGAGCGAGGAAACTGAATTCACCACCACCAGCATAACAGCCGTAAGCGTATCGACACGAAACGCCCAATCGACCGACAAATTGCCCGAGCTAAACCAGTTGCCCAGCACCAGCGTTTTACCAGCCGGGCCGAACCCTGTTTGGATGAACACGATCCACGACAAAACGGCGGAAGCCAGCATCAAGCCGGTGGTCACCAATTCGCTGGCGCGCGCGCCAATGACGCGGCCGAAAAGGCCTGCAATGAAGAAACCGAGAAGGGGGAAAAAGACGATTGCCTGGATCATGGAATATCTCGCGGGGATTTAATCCGCTCAGCCCTTCATCATGTTGATGTCTTCAACCGCGATGGAACCGCGGTTACGATAATAAACGACCAAAATAGCAAGCCCTATGGCCGCTTCTGCGGCCGCGACAGTCAGGATGAGCAGTGCAAACACCTGCCCGATCAACGTGCCGCCAAAGGTAGAAAAGGCAACCAGATTGATGTTGACCGACAACAGAATAAGCTCAATCGACATCAGAATGACGATCACGTTCTTCCGATTGATAAAGATGCCGAGCACGCCAAGGGTAAAGAGGATCGCAGCAACGGTCAGATATTGAGCAAGTCCAATCATAACGATCACTCCCCCCCTAGGCCATGGCCGGGCGTAACCTTGCGCACTTCCATCGCCGTTGCCTTGGTCCGAGCGACCTGATCGGCAATGCTTTGTCGTTTCACTCCAACTTTGTGGCGGAGCGTCAGCACGATGGCACCAATCATCGCCACCAGCAGGATGAAGCCCGAAATTTGGAAATAATAGACGTAGTCGGTGTACAAAACCCGGCCCAAGGCCTCGGTGTTCGACATTGCGCTATCAACGGGCTTTGGCACAACACGGGTGGCGTCAGGCGCCATGAAATAGGTCAACACCAGCGAGAATAACTCGCCGAAAACCAGTAATCCGAGCAGCGCGCCTAAGGGCAAATGCTTCGCAAATCCTTGGCGCAATTCAGCAAAATCGACATCGAGCATCATGACGACAAACAGGAACAACACCGCTACCGCGCCGACATAAACGACGACCAAAATCATCGCCAAAAACTCGGCACCCATCAGCAAGAAAAGGCCCGCTGCGTTCACAAACGCCAAAATGAGGAACAGCACCGAATGCACAGGATTGCGCGAGGTGATCACCATAAAGGCCGACCCGACCAAGACGGCCGAGAAGAGATAAAAAAAGGCCTGAGCAGCGCTCATATTTTCAAGTCCCCAACGCGATCCGGCTTAGCCGGAAAAAATTCCAAAACCCATCACACCTTTAGCGATAAGGCGCATCCTGCTTTATATTGCGAGCAATTTCCCGCTCCCACCGCGCGCCATTCTCCAACAAGCGTTCCTTGTCGTAGAATAGTTCTTCGCGCGTCTCGGTCGCGAATTCAAAATTCGGTCCCTCGACAATGGCGTCCACCGGGCAGGCTTCCTGGCAGAAGCCGCAATAGATGCACTTCGTCATGTCGATATCGTAACGGGTCGTACGCCGCGTCCCGTCATTCCGGCGCGGACCTGCTTCAATCGTAATGGCTTGTGCCGGGCAAATCGCTTCACACAATTTGCAGGCGATGCACCGCTCTTCGCCGTTCGGATAGCGACGCAACGCGTGCTCGCCCCGAAACCGTGGGCTGACCGGATTTTTCTCAAACGGGTAATTGATCGTTGCCTTTGGCTTGAAGAAATAGCGCATCGACAGCGCGAACGCCGAGATGAACTCTCGCAACAGTAAGGATTTGGCGGCCTGATCCAGTCTCATGGTCGTAATCCTCTCAATGCCCCGGTGCCCAGCCCGTGTATTGCAGCACACCGGCGACAACAACGACCATGAACAACGAGATGGGCAAAAACACTTTCCAACCAAGACGCATCAGTTGGTCATAGCGGTAGCGCGGCACAAAGGCCTTCACCATCGCAAACATAAAGAATACCGCGCAAACCTTAAGCATGAACCAAACGGCACCCGGAACCCAAGTGAACGGCACAACGTCGAAAGGTGGCAACCATCCGCCCAAGAACAGGATCGTGGTCAGCGCGCACATCGTGACAATCGCTACATATTCGCCCAGCATGAACATCATGTAGGGCGTGGAGCCATATTCCACCATAAAACCCGCAACGAGCTCCGATTCCGCTTCCGGCAAATCAAACGGTGGACGGTTCGTTTCAGCCAAGGCCGAGATAAAGAAGATGACAAACATTGGAAACAACGGCAACCAGAACCAGCCAAACAGGCCATAGCTGCTGTGTTGCGCGTTCACAATGTCGGTCAAATTCAAAGATCCCACGCACAGCAGGACGGTGATGATCACAAAGCCAATTGAAACTTCATACGAAACCATCTGCGCGGCCGAACGCAACGCGCCAAGGAATGGATATTTCGAGTTCGAAGCCCACCCGCCCATGATGACACCATAAACGCCAAGCGAGGAAATCGCGAAAATATAGAGAATACCCACATTGATATTGGCAATCGCCCAGCCATCCATCACGGGCACAACGGCCCATGCGGAGAGAGCGAGCGTGGTTGTCACAAGCGGAGCCAACAAAAACACACCCTTATTCGCGCCCGCAGGAATGGTTGGTTCCTTCAGCATGAATTTGAGCAAATCCGCAAAGCTTTGGAACAAACCAAACGGACCCACCACATTCGGGCCGCGACGCAGCTGCACTGCCGCCCAAATCTTGCGATCTGCGAGAAGAATAAAGGCCACAAAAATCAACAGAGCAACGACGAGCACGACGCTTTTCAGAAGCGTCAATCCCAAGGCCAATGCCCAACCGTAAGAAGCGATGTCGGTTCCCAACGTCTTCTCCTATTCCGCTGCAAGCGCGTGACGCGATGACGCCAGTGCCGAGCAATCGGCCATGATTTTTGAGGCGCGCGCCAGGGCATTCGTGAGATGGAAATCCCGAATAGGCGATTGGAACGCGTCTTTGGTGAGCGTGCCGCCGAGTTTTGCAAGCGCTTCGATTGATGAAGCTTCACCTGACGCCACACTACCCACGACAACAAAATGCGGATGCGCCTCATACAGGGCCTTACGAAGCGCGGTGAGTGAATCGAATGGCAAGGCCTTACCCAATACGGCTGAGAGCGCACGCAGGATCGACCAATCCTCGCGGGCTTCACCCGGTGCGAAGATGGCGCGATTAGCCAATTGCACTCGGCCTTCCGTATTCACATAGAGCCCGGACTTTTCGCTAAACGCCGCACCCGGCAAAATAACATCCGCGCGATGCGCGCCCTTATCGCCGTGGGTTCCTTGATAAATCACAAAAGCGCCTTCCGGCACTTCGATCTCATCGACACCGAGCAAGAACAACACGTCGAGCGCGCCTGCCTTGGTCATCTGAGCGGTATCCAAACCACCCTCACCCGGCACAAAGCCGATATCGAGTGCACCGACAAGGGACGCTTCGGTATGAAGGACGTTGAAGCCGTTCCAGCCGTCTTTAACAACGCCAGCATCGGTGGCTATTTTTGCCAAAGTGGCCAAAACGGCGGCACCGTCAGCGCGGTTGAGCGCGCCCTGACCAATGATCAGCAACGGCTTTTCTTTGCCCGCGAAAATCTTCGCGGCAGCGTCCATAATACTTTCGGGGCCTGCACCTAAATAGGTATAGGGATAGGTCAAATCACCCTGCTCGCCTACGACACCAATCGTAACGCCGCCCTTAAGATACCGCTTGCGAATACGCGCATTCAGCACAGCCGCTTCACGACGCGGGTTAGAGCCAACAATCAAAATCGCATCCGCGTCTTCAATACCGGCAATGCCGGAATTGAACAGATAGCTGCTCCGGCCATGCTTCGGATGAAGCGGCGAACCCGGATAGCGCGCATCCAAATTCTTGGACCCGAGCGATCCGATGAGTGCCTTCAGCGCAAACATATCTTCGACACTTGCCAATTGACCCGCCAACGCGCCAATCCGCTTAGGTGCAACGCCCTTCACTTTTTGGGCAATCGCTGTGAAAGCCTCCTGCCAGCTAACGGGTGCAAGTTTGCCGTTTACCCGCAGATAAGGCCGGTCCAAACGCTGCGTTTTAAGCCCGTCGAAAATAAAGCGCGCTTTGTCCGAGATCCATTCCTCGTTAACAGCCTCGTTCAAACGCGGCATGACGCGCATCACTTCATTACCGCGGCTATCAATGCGGGTTGCCGAACCAACGGCAT
>CANCAR010000097.1 GCA_947374125.1 Hyphomicrobiales bacterium
ATTCCGATTACACCAAGGCCCGCTTTATGCGCTGAGGTTACACCGGATTTTGAATCCTCAAACGCGACGCTTCTCTTGGGAGCACCGTTTAAGCGCTCAAGACCCGTCAAATAAGGCAGAGGATGGGGCTTTGGATATTCCAGATCATCGGCAAGAATAACGGCTGCAAAGCGCTCTGTTGCTCGCAACGAACGCAGCACCAATTCGGCGTTTTGGCGCGGCGCGTTGGTAACGGCGGCATAGCGCAACCCGACGCTATCAGCCCAATCCAAGAGATCGATGAGCCCTTCAAGCGGCTTCATCTCGCCCGCCATCTCGCGAAACAGCGCTTCCTTGCGGTGACCAATATCCCCATGCTCGGCCTTTGGCACATGCGGCAGGAAATCGGCGAAGATATCGACGTTCATTCGGCCCGAAATCTCTGTCCGGAAAGTCTCTTCATCGACATGGACGCCATAGGGCCGAATGATGTCGTTGAAGGCCAGAAGATGAAGCCGGTCGCTATCTACCAACGTTCCATCGATATCAAACAGCAAACAGGCTTCGGGAAGATGGGGCACGAAAAATCTCTTTCAGTGAACAATCAGTCTTGTTCTGCGATGCAGTAAGGGCAGCAACAGCCGCATACCCTTTTTATCCAGCGCAATACAGCCCTCGGTCGGTGAAAAATTGGGGCGCACCAAATGGATGAAAATGGCGCTTCCTCGACCGCGAATGGCGGGCCGTCGGTTCCAGTCAGTTTCAATCACGATGTCATAGAGGCGGTCGGATCGCCAAAGGTTTTCGTGCGATAGGCCGCTGGGGAGCTGAATGCGTTGGTTATATCGGTGCGAACCGACATCGTCGCACCATCCGTCAAGCTGAGCGATAGGGCGAGAGGGTAGCGCAAACGCCCTATCCCGCCAGCGGTCGGCCCGGAAATAAACCGCTACAGGGTGTAAAACGGCATGCGGCGTGCCGCCATCGCCCTCACGCTTGGCCGTTATTACACCGGAACGCCCCATCGCGCAGTGAAGCGTCAGAGCACCGATCCGCAACAGACCGCGCCGACGGTTTAACGGGTCAGAAAAAACGTGGATGGTGATGGGCTTTGTCATGCGATCGATCCGAACATCCTTCCGCCTTGCCATGGTCATCCCCGTTGGTCTACTCAACCTAAAGCGGTTTGGGATCATGATCTTAGAAGGGTAGCGGTTAAGCATGGGTGAAATGCTTTCGATTGTGCTGCTGGCAGCCGATCCGGACCAAGCGACGGCTTTGTCCGAGCAACTCGCGCTTGATCCAGGCATCATTGTGCAAAATTCTATAACGCCTTTGCGCTTTTCGCGCGCGCTTGATGCTGAACGCATCGATCTCGCTATCGCTATCGAGGCGAGTGGGAACCAGATCGCGGATTTGCGCGCTGTAGGGTATCGTGGGCCTATTCTGGCTTTGGGCGAGCCTTTGAATGGCATTGATGGGATGGAGTGCTTAGCCTTACCAGTCAGGTTTTCGCTTCTTATGGCAAGAATTCGGGGGCTCGTTCGCTCGTTTGAGGCACGAGAGGATCCTTGGCTGACGATCGGCCGTCACCGGCTCTTACTGAGTTCTAAACAATTGCAAGACCCCGATGGTAAAACCGAAAAGCTAACCGATAAAGAAGCCGATATTTTACGTTTTATGCATCGTGCGGCTGGAGAAATCGTCGCCCGAGAGGTACTGCTTACCGAGATTTGGGGATATAATGACCGGGTAAGTACACACACCCTCGAAACCCATATTTACCGCTTGCGCCAGAAAATCGAGCGTGATCCCGCAAATGCTGAACTGCTCATCACAGAGGTGGGTGGCTATCGCCTCATTGAGACACCAAAAGGGGAAATTTCCGATGGCGCTTGATGACGATATCGCCTTGCTGAGGCGGCTCGATTTTTTCGACGTGTTTGAGGCTGATCAACTCCGCTTGATGCTGTTTGCCGCCGATAAGCGCGTCCTTCGTCCGAATGAAATCCTGTTTTCACGAGGAGAGGCGGCGAATGACGGCTATCTTGTCCAATCTGGATTAATTCATCTGCTCAACGATGCTAATATGCTGGTCGATCAGGTGAGAGCCGGTACCCTCATTGGCGAATATGCGCTATTGGCGGCAAGCGAGCGAACGATCCACGCGGTAGCGCGCGAAACGACAAGTGTGATTGTGTTGCCGCGACGTTTAATCTTACGGCTTTTGGCCGAGTATCCCGATGTCGCCTTAGCCTTGCAGGAGAAATTCGTCGCTCGTGCCGGTGGATTCAAAACAGCGCTGGATCGGATTGCCGCACCAAAGGTCTAACGCCTAGCCGAGCGTAACGGTTACCGGCACATGGTCGGACGGACGCTCCCAACTCCGCGCCTGACGGTGAATATCAATCGCCTTAAGCTCCGGTGCCAATTCTTTCGACACCCAGATATGGTCGAGCCGTCGGCCGCGATTAGACGCCTCCCAATCCGCTGCTCGATAGCTCCACCAAGTGTAAACCCGCTCTGGCTCTGGCTTAAGCGTTCGGATTGCATCGACCCATTCAGCCGAATCGATGGCTGAAGTGAGCTTCTCGCACTCAATTGGCGTGTGCGAGACGACATCAAGCATTTGCTTGTGGCTCCACACATCGTTCTCAAGGGGAGCGACATTCAAATCGCCGACCAAGATAGCCTTGCCCGACGCAGGCTTTGCCGAGGCACCCCAGTCGCGCATCTCATCGAGAAAGGTTAGTTTATGGGCGAATTTTTCGTTGACATCGGTGTTTGGTACGTCGCCACCCGCCGGAACGTAGAAATTATGAATCGTAACGCCATTAGCGGCCCGTGCTTCAGCGCCAAAACTGACGCTGATATGGCGGCAATCATTCTTATCCGCAAAAATCCGTGTATCTTGGCTGACAAAGGGCAGGCGGGAGAGGATCGCCACGCCATGATAGCCCTTTTGGCCATTCATCGCGATATGGCCATAGCCGAGCTTTCGAAAATCGCCACTGGGAAATTGATCGTCCGGGCAGTTGGTTTCCTGAAGGCACAGTACGTCTGGCCGTGTTTCCTCCAAAAAGCGTTGCACAAGGCCCGTCCGTAGTCGAACGGAGTTGATGTTCCAGGTTGCGACAGTCAGGCCCACGGTACTTTCCCTTAATCAAAGTACTAGGCCTAATGTTTTGGTCGATAACAGGCAAGGTTAGAAAATCACGACCTTCCCGCTGATCAGCTAATTTTTACTGCGTGTCTCGGGCCGTGACGGAATCACAAACAGCATTTGATCGGGTTCATGGCGGGTATCGATCCCCGTTAAGACGACCTGAACCTCATAGCCTTGTGGATCAACCACATTCCATTGCTTCAAAACGAGCGTTTTTGGATCGAAAGCCAGCGTAATGCGGGAGGTGCCGCCAAAGGTTGATGAATCTTCAGCGTAAACCGAGACTTTATCACCCTCATTGCTGACATCCGTGATTTTAAAATCGCGGGCCAGATTAATGGTACCGCCGAGGAGGAATTTGAGCGGCGTCAACCCAATCGAATAGACGTCTTGAGTCCCAAGCCGTGAATCGATGACAGCAACGAGGCTTCCATCGGCTATGATCGTAATCGTACTGGGCGAATTGTAATCAAACCGCAGCCGACCGGGCCTAAGCACGGTGAGTTTGCCGCTTGTCTGCTGACCATTGCCGCTCAACTGGGTAAATTTGGCGCTGAATTGCTTCAGGCTGGTCAAAGCCTCGTTGATATGGGCCAGCAACTCTTCAGGCGAAAGATCGGCAGGAAGGGGTTTGGGCTTGACCGGCTGGACGGGTGCAGGCGCTTCAACCGCCGGAATTTCTGGCGATATACCAAAGCCGGTGGGCCTGCTGGGGGGAAAGGGAATCCGCACGCTGACGCTTTGCGCCTGTGCCCTGAGATCAACTCCGAAGATGGTGCCGAAGAGAGCCAATAAAATAAGGCGCGCCAGCAGGTTCCTTGCCCAAAAGCGATGGGTTCGGTCCTTATTCGCCGTCAAAATCACGCCCGCCTTCGGACCGAGCCTCGATGAGAATCTCGCGCTTTCCGGCGTGGTTGGGTTGGCCGACAATTCCTTCATGTTCCATCCGCTCCATCAGGGAGGCCGCGCGGTTATAACCGATTTGCAGGCGTCGCTGGATGTAGGAGGTCGAGGCCTTGCGATCACGCAGCACGATGGCAACCGCTTGATCGTACGGGTCTTGGCTTGCAGCTCCAAAGCTCCCTTGATCGAAGACAGCGCCATCGGCCCCTTCTTCGAGGTCGCCTTGATCCTCGCGGGTGACTTCGTCGAGATAATTCGGACGTCCCTGCGCTTTCAAATGCGCCACGACCTTTTCTACCTCGCCGTCGGAGACAAACGGGCCGTGAACGCGGCTGATCCGCCCGCCACCCGCCATGAACAGCATATCGCCCTGTCCGAGCAATTGCTCGGCGCCCTGCTCGCCCAAAATCGTGCGGCTATCGATTTTCGAGGTCACTTGAAAGGAGATACGGGTCGGAAAATTCGCCTTGATCGTGCCTGTAATGACGTCAACCGATGGGCGTTGGGTAGCAAGAACAACATGAATGCCAGCCGCGCGGGCCATTTGAGCGAGGCGCTGGATGGCACCTTCGATGTCTTTGCCCGCCACCATCATCAGATCGGCCATTTCGTCGACGATCACCACAATATAGGGGATCGGCTCGAGCTTCATCATCTCGTCTTCGAAAATGGCTTCGCCGGTATCGCGGTCAAACCCGGTCTGAACAGTGCGGGTGATGGTTTCACCCTTTTCCATGGCTTCGGCGACGCGGGCATTAAAGCCGTCAATATTGCGAACGCCGAGCTTGGACATCTTTTTGTAGCGCTCCTCCATCTCGCGGACAGCCCATTTCAACGCCACAACCGCCTTGCGCGGATCGGTGACGACGGGTGTCAATAAATGGGGAATGCCGTCATAGACGGAAAGCTCAAGCATCTTCGGATCAACCATGATCAGGCGACATTGTTCCGGCTTGAGCCGGTACAAAAGCGACAAAATCATCGTGTTGATGGCCACCGACTTGCCCGAACCGGTCGTGCCTGCCACCAGAAGATGAGGCATTCGCGCCAAATCGACCATGACCGGCTCGCCGCCAATGGTTTTCCCAAGCGCAACCGCCAGTTTCATCTGGCTGTCTTTGAATTCCCGATCCGAGATCAATTCACGTAAGTAGACCGTTTCGCGGCGCTGATTGGGCAATTCAATCCCGATCGCATTACGACCCGGAACCACGGCGACGCGTGCTGAAATAGCGCTCATGGAACGGGCAATATCGTCGGCCAGCCCGATTACGCGGGAGGATTTGATGCCTGGCGCGGGCTCAAGCTCGTAAAGCGTGACCACGGGTCCGGGCCGAACATTGACGATTTCGCCGCGCACGCCGAAATCTTCCAACACGCCTTCGAGCATCCGGGCGTTTTCTTCCAACGCATCGCTCGACATGATGGGGCCAACGAGCTTTTTGGGCTCTGACAACAGGCTGGCCGACGGCAGCGTGTAGAGATCGAGCTCGCCCGTTTTAGTAACCGATGGCTTTACCGGCTTGGCGGCAGGCTTACGGGCGCGAGATAGCGTTGGCGCCGCGCTTTCATCCGTGGACCGCTCAACGCCGTCTAAACCGGGTTCATGCCGGGATGAACGGTTAGAACGCATCGATTCATAGGGGTCATCGGGCGTTACACGCGCCAGATACCAGCGGCGAAGGGCATTTTTGATGCTGAGCAAGCCATGGAGCGCCGCACCGATCCACACCGTACCCGTTCCACGACGCCGGACGGTGTCGTCGTCACGCTGATCATCATCCTCATCGTCAAGCGTGACGATTGGCTTGGCGCGGCGACGCGGCACGCTCAAGCCGAGGCCGGATGCGTAGGCCAGCCCAACAAAGCTCACGACGCCAAACAGAGCGATCAGGAAAGGTCGCGGCGTAAATCCGCCGATTCGGGGCAGTTTCTGGATTAGACTGAGCAGTCCATCACCAACAATCCCGCCAAGCCCGATGGGGAGCGGCCAAGCGCCGATGATTGGCAGCGTGCTCACCAAGGCCGAAAGGGATAGACCACCAAGCAGCCACATCAAAATGCGAAGCTTTGGGCGGGTAACGGCTTGGCCCGACATCAACCGGAAACCTAAAAAACCCAGGGGTGCCAGCCAAGCGAGCGCGGATAGGCCGAACAACTGGATCATGATGTCGGACAGCATCGCTCCGGGCCGTCCTAAGAGATTGGTCACGGGCCGGTTAACGGCTTGGTTCAGGCTCGGATCCTGTACCGACCATGTCATCAACGCGAGCGCCACGCAGATCGCGGCGACAAGCAAGGCGATACCCACCATTTCCGAAAGACGACGGCCGAAAAACAGCTTCAGATGGCCTGAAACCTCAGTGAATTCGGCTTGTCTGGAACGGGAGAGACGCATCAATAAACCGGACGTTGTCGGGTGGTAGGATGGGGTAGGATCGAGAGTGATTCAAAGCTTTACCTCTGTTTATTCCCAACGGGTTAACGCCCGATTAACCTTGCTATCGCGGCCATAAAAAAGGGCGGCCCTGATGAGGACCGCCCAGTTGCTTTTAGGAGGAAATAGGCCGGAAAGCACCGCCCCCCGGATCACGATTCATCAGTAATTATAAGCGCGCTCGCCGTGGCTTGCGATGTCGAGACCTTCGCGCTCCTGTTCAACTGGAACCCGCAGACCGATAACGAGATCAACCAGCTTGAAGAGGATGGCCGAGCCAACGCCGGACCAAACCAACGTCAGGAGAACGGCTTTACCCTGCGTCCAAACCTGGGCGCTCATGGTGTAGGCACCTTCAACCAGCGCGCCGGGCGAAGAGGTGTAGTCGGCGAGACCCGTTCCGCCGAGACCCTTGCTCACTAAGACGCCGGTTGCCAGCGCACCAAGGATACCGCCGACACAATGCACGCCGAACACGTCGAGCGAGTCATCATAACCGAAGGCGTTCTTGACGGTGGAGCAGAAGAAGAAGCAGACGGCCCCGGCCAAAAGCCCCAATACCACTGCACCCATCGGGCCGACATAGCCGCAGGCGGGCGTAATGGCGACAAGACCAGCCACCGCACCCGATACCAGACCGAGCAGAGAAGGTTTGCCCTTGGCGATCCATTCAACGAACAACCAGGAAAGAGCCGCCGCCGCCGTGGCAACGAAGGTGTTAACAAAGGCAAGCGCCGTTGTGCCGTTCGCTTCCAAGTTGGAGCCAGCGTTGAAGCCGAACCAACCGATCCACAGAAGAGCAGCGCCGATCATCGTCATGGTCAGCGAATGCGGAGCCATCAGCTCTTTGCCATAACCCGTCCGCTTGCCGATCATGAGAGCACCGACCATGCCCGCGATACCGGCATTGATGTGCACAACTGTGCCGCCTGCGAAATCGAGCGCGCCCCATTGGAATACGAGACCCGCATCGGCGATAACGGCGTCAAGTTGAGCTTGAGCGGTTGCTTTTGCTGCATCGTCAGCTGCATCTGCAAGCGCCTTAGCAGCGGATGCCAGCGCGTCCGGGCCTGCCCAGTACCAAACCATGTGGGCGATTGGGAAGTAAATCAGAGTCACCCAGAGCACGACGAAAACGATCAGTGCCGAGAACCGTACGCGTTCGGCAATCGCACCGATGATCAAGGCTGGCGTGATGCAAGCAAACGTCATCTGGAAGGCCATATAAACGAGCTCAGGAATGACAACGCCATTCGAGAAGGTTGCTGCGGTTGACTCCGGCGTAATGCCCATCAAGAAGGCCTTCGAGAAGCCACCCACAAAGTCGTTGAGACCGCCGCCATTCGTGAAGGCCATGGAGTAACCGTAAGCAATCCAGAGGATAGCGACCACTGCCACAATCGCGAACACCTGCGCCATGATCGAGAGCATATTTTTGGTACGGACCAAGCCACCGTAGAAAAGTGCTAGACCCGGAACCGACATCATCAGCACAAGCGCTGTCGAGATCAGCATCCAAGCCGTATCGCCTTTGTTCGGAACAGGCGCATCTGCGGCAAAGGCGGTCGTCCCGGCCAGTGCAGCCAGGGCAAAGCCCCCGAGCGCTGTTTTCAAAGTTTTGGAAAAAGTCATGACAATAACTCCCTAATGACGGGCTTAAAGCGCGTCGGTGTCGCGTTCGCCGGTCCGGATGCGGACGGCTTGTTCAATCGGGAAAACGAAAATTTTGCCGTCGCCGATTTGGCCCGTCTTGGCCGCAGTCGTAATGGCATCGATAACCTTACCAACGAGCTCGGATGCGACCGCGACTTCAATTTTCAACTTAGGCAGGAAGCTCACGGCATATTCGGCACCGCGATAGATTTCAGTATGTCCTTTTTGCCGTCCATATCCCTTGACCTCGGTAACCGTTAGGCCGTGGACACCGAGAGAGGTCAACGCATCGCGGACCTCTTCCAGTTTGAAGGGCTTGATGATGGCCATCACAATTTTCATGGCGTTATGATCCCTAATTTGCCGCCGCGGACCGTTCGGACGCGACTTCAGCTAGGACTTCTAATTCAAGGGCTGTGCCAGTTATGAATCAGGCTGAATCCACGCACTTCCGTATCGGAAGCGATCAAATAAGGCTCAGTAACAGGGCATATGCCCAATTTTTAGGCATGAAAAATTTAAGCCAGATCAGGCCGATGGCGAATAAGGCCTTCTTGGGCGACAGACGCAATTAGCTTCCCTTCGCGGGTAAAAATCGATCCCCGCGCAAAGCCCCGGGCGCCGCCGGTAAAGGGGCTTTCTTGCGCATAGAGCAACCAATCATCGGCGCGGAACGGTCGATGAAACCAGAGCGAGTGGTCAAGGCTGGCGGCTTGGACCTCGCGCTCAAAAACGGTCCTGCCATGCGCCACCAAGGTCGAATCGAGCAATGTCATGTCGGATGCATAGGCGAGCACGGCTTGATGGATCGCCGGATCGTCTGGCAAAGGCCCTGTTGCGCGGATCCAGACGTTAAACTTCGGCTCCAAGGGCTCGCGCGACATATACCGTTTGAACTCGACGGGTCTGAGCTCAATGGGTCGTTCGCGCTCAAAATATTTCCGCACCGGGTCGGGCATCAACGGCATCACCCGCGCCCGGATTTCCTGCTCGGTCGGTAGATCATCTGGATCGGGTACCGAGGGCATCGCGATATCGTGGCTGAATCCTTGTTCTTCGACCTGAAACGAGGCCGAAAGCGTAAAGATCGGTTGCCCATGCTGAATGGCCTTTACCCGGCGCGTCGTGAAGCTGCGGCCATCACGGATTCGCTCAACGTCATAAATGATGGGAATTTTCGGATCGCCCGGCAACAGAAAATAGCCGTGCAGGGAATGCGGCGCGCGACCGTCTACCGTACGGGTTGCCGCGACCAGCGCTTGCCCGATCACCTGTCCCCCAAAAACCCTTTGCCAGCCCGCATCCGGACTTTGGCCCCGAAACAGGTTTTCCTCGAGCTTTTCAAGATCAAGAATGGTTAAAAGCGTTTGGACGGCAGCGTTCATCGGTATCTCCCGGGCAAGATGCGCCATATTGGTTGAGTTCCGGCTGAATTGCCACCCTGAATGCGATGTCGCATTGCGCCTTTTGGCCGTCAGGCGTAAAACTTGGCGGAAGGTGAACAGAATAGGCATTTCATGGATCGGTTTGATATCGTCATCGCGGGCGGCGGCATTACGGGCTTGAGCCTCGCGCTCGCGCTCCGGCGGGTGCTTCGCGGCACGATATCGGTATGCCTCGTTGACGTTGCGCAAAACCGCGACGATGATCGCGCCTTCGCCTTCTCAGCCGGCTCGAAGCGGATGCTGGATACACTCAGCGTTTGGGACGCGATTGAGCCTGATGCTCAGCCGATCCACGAAATGGTGATTACCGATAGCCGATTGGATGATCCGGTGCGTCCGGTGTTTCTAACCTTTGGCGGCGAAGCGTCTCCGGGCGAGCCGTTTGCCTATATGATCCCGGAACAATCCATCATCGGTGCTTTGGAAGATGCTTTGGCGTCAACCGGGGTCACACGAATCGCCGGGCATGTGACCGAGGCACGTGCGAGCGGGGGTTCGTCGGTTGCCAAACTGTCGAATGGCACGGAACTCCGAGCCTCCTTGGTAGTGGCCTGCGATGGCGCGAAA
>CANCAR010000098.1 GCA_947374125.1 Hyphomicrobiales bacterium
GTCTGCAAGCCGGATTGGTCAAAACACACCAAGTCGGCCGCGCCATTCAAGCGCAATGATACGATGCTTAATCTAGCGCCGATCGGCGTGGTGATGTTTGGCAACCATCGCGACGGTATCCAAGGCAATCTGCGCGACAAAGCCAAGAAACTCGGCATCACCGTTTTCATCAAGGAGGGTGGCGCGTAAGCGCCACTTTCTTTCCTTCAGCCTTGCCGTAACGTTAGACATCGTTTAATTTTTCGACATAGCTCAAATGGATTTTTCCCATGTCACAACATAGATTTAAAACGAGCTACAAAGCACAACCTGTCGAAATTCTGATGGGTTGGGACCGACCCCTTCAAGGCTTCTTCCTCGTTATCCAAGACCTGAGCGATGAAAACGAGCCAATCTATTCCAATCTCGATGATGAAAATCTCGAGCCCGACGGATTGTCCCGGGATCTTGGATATTTCCAAAACAAACTGAAGCAATTAGGGATTTTCGTTCCTGCGCAAATGTGGGACGAAATCAAAAGCGACCAACTGGATAATGTTGGAAATCGATACGAAACCTATTCATGAAGACCGGCCTTTAAAAAGCGTTTCGCTGGCGGGCCGGGTCTGCCACGGTCGCGGCTTCGCCGCCGCTATGCTGACCGCGGTCAGGCACGGCTTTAAACCGCCAGCTCAACCCGCGAATGGGTCCGCGCTCCAAGTGCGCGCCCCCATGTGCTGCATTTTAAGTAGTAAAGAGGTTGCCCTGGCGACCGTCGCTTCGCCGGTCTGGAAACGGCTCGTTCTCGCCTAGGGCTCGCCCTTGCGCCGATAGGGAGCGGCGGATCCTTCGCACGTGTAACAACAGCGGCCAACGCTGCGCTGGGCCGCTGTTCTGGCATCGAGGTTGCCCTAGCGACCGTCGCTTCGCCGGTCGTCGACGTGCTGCTCGTTCTCGCCTAGGGCTCGTCCTCGCGCCGATAGGGAGCGGCGGCATCCGCTCAGCCTTTGAGATAGGCCGATGCCAATCGGTTTGCGTCTTAATCGATGCGAGGAACCCTCCGCCCGAGGGGAATAGAGCGGGGGTTTTGGCTTAGGCTGCTGCTTTAAGCGGCGCGTTCCAGACGACACCAAATTCCTCATCCCTATCGCGGCGAGCAAAGATCAAAGCGTAGAAGGTTGGAATGCTCGGCTCTTCAAACTTGACGCTCAAATAGACCGTTCCGTTCTTGGCGACCCTGTTCCAAGCCACACCAATCATGACCTTGTCGACCATGATCCGGTGCGAGGGCGCATCTTCTGCCGAGTTCAGCTCAAGAGTGATACGCACGTTTTCGGCATTGAGCTAAAGGGTATAAATACCGCCCTTGAGTTCCTTGATCAGAGATCCTGTGAAGGTTCCGATGTTAGCCAATGACGATCTCCTTGGTGTGAACAGGAAACTCGCTATCAACAATCTAACCCGCATATCAGAGCACATCGGTCGGATAACCGTCGGGTTTAAAAATTTTCCGCCGCGGGCAGTCCCGCTGGTTCCAAACGATCTTGAGTGCTCCGCTACGCTTCGCTCGATCCAAAAGATTGGTTTTGAGTGAAAGATTGGCAGGCTTTGTCTTTTTTCAAAAGACGCCAATCTTTAATTTTATGGCTTTTGGCTCGATGACACTCAAACGCTAAAACCGCGTTTAAGTGTCAACCCATCGGTCTTATTTCCACCATCGGGCCTGTCCGCTTTGCATCGCGAAAGACAAAATTTTTCTCCCCTCGGGTGCTCCGCTGCGCTTCGCCCCCGTTCAGGATTTTTGGTTTAAGATTGGCGACATTGGTCTTTTTTCAAAAGACGCCAATCTTCTTTTCTTATGCTCTGAACGGGGTATCTGACCGATGTGCTCTGATCTTCGGGGATTGTCGAAACGAGCATCCTGCTCAAACCAAGGAGAACGACAATGGCTAACATCGGAACCTTCACTGGCTCTTTGACCAAGGAACTCAAGGGCAGCATTCACACCCTTGCACTCAATGTCGAAAACGTGCGCATCACCCCTGAGCTTAACTCGGCAGAAGATGCGCCCTCGCACCGGATCATGGTCGGCAAGGTCATGATTGGCGCAGCCTGGTCCAAGGTCGCCAAGAACGGGACGGTCTATTTGAGCGTCAAGTTCGAAGAGCCGAGCATTCCAACCTTCTACGCCTCGCTCTTTGTCAGCCGCGACACGGATGAGGAATTTGATCTCGTCTGGAACGCGCCGCTTAAAGCAGCAGCCTAAGCCCAAAACCCTCCGCCTGATCCCCCTCAGGCGGAGGGTTCCTCGCATCGATTAAGACGCAAACCGATTGGCATCGGCCTGTTGCGCCATGTCCGGCCTGCGGAAATAAATCGCGCGGCCACAGCGCAAGGGGCGTTCTTGCTTCACAAAAATGATTTGCTCATCGGCGCGCATGGATTGGGTAATTTCGTCCGGCTTGATCAGTGCGCGCTTTTGTAATGAATAGCTTTCATTGGTGCGATTTTGCATGTTACGTCCGAATAGACCGATGGATTGAGAGGTTCCTCGGACGTCGATCGTGAGTTCGCCGCACAGGGCTGATATCTGCCGAGAGGTCTCTAAATCGGAGATATAGGAGAACGAAATCAGAGACGCCGATTCAAACCAAGCCGCTTGTCCTGCCGCGCCAAAATGCGATCTTAATTGCCCGATGGATTGGTAGATCATCATCAAAGTGACACCATATTTGCGCTGGGTATCGCGTACCGTCTCAAGCGTTGACATATAGCCTAAGAGATTGGCCTCATCGAGCATGAAAAGAACGCGGTCACGGTTTAAGCCATCGGCTTCGGTAATGGCATTGATCAGCGATCCAACGATAACACGGGCAATGCCCGGATATTCGGTTAGGGTCTTCATGGACAGATTGATAAAGACATCGATTTTACCATCGACCAATTCGCTGGTCTTAAAACTATCGCCACAAACGAGGGAGGCATATTCGGGAAAGGACAGCCATTGAATATCTCGCGTCGCCGTCGAATAAACACTCGAGAACGTGATTTCGGTCATATTGATGAAAATACCGAGGGTCTGTTTGATAAAACTGCTCGTATGATTACGCCCACAAATTGAAGCAATTTTCTCTTTTAATTGCACATCGGGAACCGATAAAAATAATCTTAGGCCGCGTAGAGTTCGTTCATACTCTGAATCACGATCGAGCACGATATAAGCTAAAACTCCCGTCAATAAATTGTGCGCTTGATCAAAAAAGAAATTCTCCGTCCCCGTCGAATTTTTTGATTTCTCGGTCAGCAAGGTATGGGCGATCGTCGAAATCGCCTGTTCTTTAAATTTGGATCGATATACCCAATCAACCACATTAAATCCAACATCCGGGTTAATTGGATCAAGGCAGATTTGTTCGCGATTAAATACGGTCTCCCGATGACGCTTGACGATCTCGGAGATCTCGCGCGACGGATCTAATACCACCAATGGCTTTGACCATCGCAACGCCGTCGGGATGACGGTCCCGGTCGTTTTATATCCGCCCGATCCGGCAAAGAATAACATGTGGGTCGAGCCGAAATTGGCATCAAAAGTCAGGAGAGGGGCTTTTCCGCCTCGTCCCCAGGTCGACGGGCTCTTGGGCTTAAATTGGGAACCCGATCCAATATCTAAATCCACCCGATATCGTTCCCCGATCACGATGCCGCCTGTTGGAGGGAGAAGCGATCCTGCGCGCTCCATGCTCATCCAATCGGCATCGCCAAAGCTTCGATCGGACGATCGGGAAAACCCGGAATTACCCCGAATAACGACGCGACCCGAAACCGCTAGACCAATGACCGAGATCATGGCGGAAAACACACTCGCATTGGTCAAATAGTCGATCGAGGGATTGTAATTATAAAACAAAGCAGCCGATAAAAGGACGGTAAACAACCATGCCGGAAACCGCTGCTTATAGGGAATGAAAAAGATAAATCCGGCCAAAAAGACCGAAGTTATGATCATCGGCCAATACCAGTAAACCGGCAGGGTATAATAATAGGCGATGGAATAGGGCAATGAAAACCATTCCTTCACATAGCCAACGTTGAAAATCATAATGCCCAAGAACAATGCAACAGGCACAAGGGCGAAACGGATTGACGCCTCACTGAACTCATTCAACCTACCGATTAACACATCGATGAAGCGCTGCATCACTCAACCCCCTCCATCGCCAATGGTTCTTTTTGAAATGCCTGATCGCCCTGCTGCTTGAGGCGATGAAAATAGAGTTCGTCGTTTAATCGGCTCGATGCGTCCAAAAGGACGCCTAACAGAAATCCGGTATCGACTTCTGATAGACCGGCTTTTACCACCAACGCCCCAAGTTGGATTTTTAACCGCGCGTCCCGCTTACGCTGCTCGCTCATGTAAAATCCCCGAAGCCGTGTTAGGCGCTTAATGGCGATATCGATTTTTTCGAATTCAGAACGGTAAGCCAATCGGCTACGCTTTCCGAAATCGTGACGCTAATTCTGCAAAGGCAGCTTTGAGCGCATCCTCTGGCACGCCCAATTCGCCTAAGCCTGCTTTAACCGCGATATCGGCAATCCGATCGGCTCGTGTTTTGATGAGACCGAGACGCTCGCGTTTTAGGAGTTCGATCTGCGCATCGATCGAGGCTATTGATTTGCCCGATAAGACCTTTGGCCTGCCACGCTTGGCTTTTGAACGATCGTCCATGATGAGACCCCTTAGGTTTGTTTAAGTTGGTATATTATGATCTTCATTTGCCGTAACGTCAATGAATATTTTTGATCCATAAATCGATCATTTCGCCAATAATGCACAAGCGAGCTTTATCGGCGAAGGAAATGCAACGGCTACCGCCGAGACGAAATGCTGAGAAGGCGCAATTATACGCTTGTCTTCGCCAAGCGCTTTTGGTAACGTTGGGGAAGGTTGAAAGGGGCTAATTTTTCAATGGCGATCTCTCACTTCCGAGCCCAGATTATGAAGGCGACAGACGGCAAGAGCGTCGTTGCGTCTGCGGCCTATCGTCATCGGGCTAAAATGAAGGATCAGGCGGTTGATCAGAGCTGGAATTATGAGCGCAAAGACGGGTTGGTTCATGCGGAAGTGGTGGGGCCGCAGACCGATAGGACTTGGGTGAATGAGATTTTAGCGGATGGCATAACCCATCCAAACAAAGCGAGCGAGAAGCTTTGGAACAGGGTGACGACGGATGAGCGTCAGGAAAACGGTCAATTGGCGAAAGAGATCGTAATCGCGCTACCGATTGAGCTGTATCGGGACGAGAATATTGCGCTTGTTCGTCAATTTGTGGCTGAGCAGTTTGTTGCCAAGGGCTTTATTGTGGACTGGGTTTATCATGACAGTCCGGGCAATCCGCATATTCATTTGATGCACACGATGCGGCCGATTGGGGAGGAGGGGTTTGGCAATAAGAAGATCCCGGTTTTGAACGATGCGGGGGAGGTTGTTCGGCAAAAGGGTAAGATCGTTTATGAGAATTTCTCGGGCTATAAGCACGAATTGAGGGATTTAAGGGCTGCGTGGGGGGAATTGGCCAATCATCATTTGGAGTTGGCCGGCTCGACGGCTCGGATCGATATGCGGTCTTACAAGGAGCGTGGGATTGATTTGGAGCCTTCGGTTCATTTGGGACCTGCGGGAGCGGCGGTCGCGCGTAAGGAGGGCATGAGTGCGGCTCGGGAGGCGCTGGCTCAGGAACGTCAGAATGCTGGGAATGCGATCAGTCTTAATCCTGAACTTGTTTTGCAAAAGCTTGCGACGGAACGGTCGACCTTTGGCGAACGTGATATTGCCAAGGTAATCTTCCGGCTGACGGATGATCCCTTGGTCTTATCGAATACGTTAGCTCGGGTTTTAGCGTCTGATAGGCTTGTCACCCTTCGGCCAGAAGTGGTTGATCGGGAGACCAATCGGATCGTAGCGGATCCGGTTTATTCAACGCGTGAGATGGTGTTGATTGAGCAGAATACGGCGGCTCTTGCTTCCTCGCTTGCTTTAAAGGCGGGCTATGAGGTTCGGTCTGATCGGCTTTTAGCGGCGGTTGAGCAGGTTGAAGGGGAGGGGGCTAATAAGCGGTTTTCGCTATCAGAGGAACAGCGGACGGCGATTGAGCATCTGACGGATGAAAAGCGCATTGGAGCGCTGGTGGGAGTGGCGGGGGCTGGTAAATCGACCGTTTTGGAGGTTGTGCGTCTGGCGTATGAGGCGGAGGGTCATACGGTCTATGGCGCGGCTTTAGCGGGTCAGGCGGCGCGTAATTTGGAGATGAGTTCGGGAATAGCGTCTCGCACGATCGCCTCGCTTGAGATTGCGTGGGGGAATGGCACAGCGGAGCTTAAACGGGGCGATGTTTTGGTGATTGATGAAGCGGGCATGATCTCTTCGCGTCAGATGGACCGTGTGATTACCAAGGTGAGCGAGGCGGGGGCCAAGCTGGTGGTGGTGGGTGGGTATGATCAATTGCAACCCATTGAGGCAGGAGCGCCATTTAGGGCAATTGTTGAACGGGTTGGGTATGCGGAACTGACGGAAGTTCGTCGGCAATCGGTTGAATGGATGAAGCTTGCGACCAATAAGCTTCAAAAGGCGCAAGTGGCCGATGCGCTGGATGATTATCGCGACAATAACCGGATTACGCATACGGCCAGCATGGTTCAGGCGCGGCAAGCCATTGTGATGGATTATCTGGAGCGGCGTTCAGAACTTCAGGCTGCATTTGCCAATGGGATTAGATCGAGCTTCACGGGGGGAGAGATGCTTATTCTGGCGCATCGCAATGTCGATGTGCGGGATATGAATGATCGGGTGCGATCTGTCTTGTTGGACAAGGGCGAGGTTAAAGAAGGGGTATCGATCGACACGTTCAAAAGCGATCAGAGCTTTAATGGTGAGCGGAGCTTTGGGGTTGGTGATCGGATTGTATTTTTAAAGAACGCCAAGTTTGAGGAAGAAACGCGGTCTGATCTTGGTCGGCAGCGCGTTGAAAACGGCAGTTTGGGCGTTGTGTCAAAGATTGAAAATACCCAAGGGGACCCCGTCTTTACGATCCAGATGGATACCGGCAAAACGGTCGTCTTCCGACCCTCGACCTATAACAATATCGATCATGGCTATGCGATTACGATCCATAAGTCCCAAGGCACAACGGTTGAGCATAGCTTTGTTTTAGCCACCCGCACGCTGGATCGGCAATTGGCGTATGTGGCACTTTCTCGTCACAAGACGGATACCGGGCTTTATGCGGCGCGGGAAGAATTTATGGTGCCCGGTCAATTTATTGGCAAAGACGTGGAATCTGTTACTCACAAGGCAATGTCGAAGGCTCTCTCGCGCGACGGGTCAAAAAGCTCGACGCTTGATTATGCGCAGGAAGAGTTTGCCCAGCGTCGCGGAATTGAGACGCTTCGGACATTGGCACCCGCATTTATGGCCTTTGTTGATAAACAGTGGGACTGGATCAAAGAGCAAACGGAAAAGCTGTCCGTATTCAGGGAACGACCTCGTGGATTGAAGCCCGTAAATGAGCAGTCCGTTGAAGCAAGCGTTGAGCAGGGTAGGGCACAAGGGGAGGGTAGAATGGCCCAGGCGGCGGCGATCAGGCCGGATGAACAGGCTCAGGTCGCGCAAGTTAAAATAGCGCAAGTTAAACTCGACGGACCTTTGATTGCGAAAATCACGGGATTTGAGCGCAGCGTTGAAAATGTAGCTCTCGAAAACGCGCGTAAAAACGAAAATTACGTCGAAGGTCTCGTCAAATTAAGAAAGGTCGTTGATCGAATTTGGGTCGATGGCGACGCTGTTATGGACAAAATAACCCTCGGTATCGAGACAAATTATCGTACCAACGAACAATATCAAAGCATGAAGGCGACACCCGAGATTTGGGGAACACTGCGGGGATCGGGTAGCATATTGGACCGGTTTGGCGAGGAGGGTGCAAAAAGAAAATCGGCACTTGCCGCGCTTAATGAAATTGGTGGTGCTCTTGTTATTCCAACCAACGCTTTTAAACGACAGCTCCTTATTCAGACGGAAGCGGAGAATGCCAAGCGAGACCGGATGTCGCGTGAAGTGCCGCGGTTAAGCGATAAGGCAATAGCGGCTGTTCGCCATATTAGCTCGATCTATGAGGATCAGGCAGCCTTAACAGAGGCAGTCAAAACAATCGACAAGGGCATTGTTCAAGAAATCAAGGAATTCAACCGTCAAGTAGTGCTTCGGTTTGGGATAACAGATGATGGGATGAAACTCGACGACCCGCAGGTATGGAAACATCTCTCAGCCGAGCAGCGTAAAGAGTTCCCCAAGCTGATCGAAGACATCAAACAGGCCATGGATGCTCATAAGATTGTAACGGCCGAGATGGGTCGGCAGAATGCGAGAACCCGAGAGATCAAGCGTGATCGAGGTATGGGGATTTCAATGTGATCGGTAGGGTGGTCATTCGTTCAGCAAATCAGGGATATTCATTCGTAGCGTTTTGTTGGGAGAATGGATTGAAACGCGTTTCGTAAGTTTTACCAATGAGACCCGCTAAATCGGGGGATCACTGTATGGCGATTTCATATTGATAGGTGACGATAGGAGAGAAATAGTGGCTTCAATGGGCTTGTTATTTCCCTTTGCCAAACCGCCCTAATTCACCATGTCTTGTCGCGTTTCGTATGTGAAACCAAGGAAAACATCAATTGTTGCATCGGGTTTGGCACCTATCTGGCCTCCGAGTAGAAGCAAGTTGTTATCGTGAACGATAACTCCGCAGTTTCGGCGGCGACTAGGCGGCTGTAATAGGGTGTTTATGGACATTGCACGCATATCGAAGATCTCGACGGGACATATTTCATCTTGGTCAGAGTCACCACCAATAATAAAGATTGTATTCCCCATCAATACGACCTGAGCATTCTTGCGGGCCGATTTCAGGCTGCCAATAATTGAATTTTCCCCATCTCCCCACGCATAGATCAGAATATCTGCGGTGACATGATGACGTAGACCGAACAAAGTATTGACCACCCCGCCGAACAGATAAAGTCGTTCCGCCACCACCACAGCACTCGCCCCACGAACTGCATAAGGCAGCTCAGGCATAATAAACCATTGTCCCGTGCTTGGACGATAGGCTTCGACTAAAGCAAGAGGTCGGTTTTTGCCGGGACGTTCACCCCCGGCCGCGATTAGTATGTCATCCCCAACCGCCACTGCCATGCCAGTGCGCGGCGTGGGTAAAGGTGGCAGTTCCTCCCAAGTGTCAGCATCCTTATCATAACGGAAAAAGGTAGATCGCAGGGAGGAACCTGCTTGGTCGGAAACTAGGAGATGTGGATGCCCCTCAAGTGTCAGAAAGGCCGCATCTATAAAATCTCTAATCGGACAATTAGCGCGGTGAACCCATTTCATACCTGCGCGAGTGTGTTCTAGCACTATGTGGTTGCCGCGATTGTCGATACAGTGAATACCGTGTTGACTCATCGTTGATTTTATTGAGCCCGCAAAAGGGAGAAGCACTTCATGCCGCCTCCAGACCGTTGCCTGGATCGGCCGCGGGCTAGGTTCAGGAGGTTCAGAAACAATGGTCGTTGTTGCAAGAGCTGCTTCTAATTCATCCACTGTTTCAATATCCGTTTGAGCGATTATTTCCGCCTCAATTACGAGCTGGTTTGCGCTTTCAATCTGATCTGAATCCCTCTCGATTATCATGGTGTTCGTGAGATTCGAAAAGGCCTGGTCTGTTTCTGAAACCTCCGTAATCTTTGTTTTGAGATTTTCAACGCCGTAATTTTCCCTATTGGGGACGCTGACCTTACTAGTTTGTGGAAGGAAGACTGGTCGTAAGTCGCGAATATGCAGCCGACTATTATGAATTCTTATTTCCGCAAGTTCCGCCGTGCGGATTTTAGGCCCTGCTTTGGACAGGTAGCGCTCGCCGTTCTGGTCGCAAGGCCATTCAAGGGGCTCGCGGAGCGGAACGGTCCAATAATCTCCATTTTCAAAATATCCGCTGTCAAAATCGACGGATATGCCACCGGTTACCAAAGTGGTCTCGCCAATACCTAGTAACCGTTCGCCGCTGATCATTCCATCAACGTCAGTAAG
>CANCAR010000099.1 GCA_947374125.1 Hyphomicrobiales bacterium
AAAATATTTTCGGCGACGCTTAAATCGTCAAACATCACGGTTTCTTGATGAATAGCCGCAATACCCGCGCCCCAAGAATCGCGCGGGGAGGAAAAATGCCGCACGGAACCGCCGACCTCAATCTGGCCCTCATCCGGCGTGTAGATGCCGGTCAAAATCTTCACAAGTGTTGATTTGCCCGCGCCATTCTCGCCAATCAGCGCCGTTACTTGGCCTGGATAGAGCGTAAAGGAGACGTCGTGCAGCGCCCGCACGCCGGGGAAACTCTTCGACACATGCGAAAGCGAAAGAACGGGGGGAGTAGGGTTCACGGCGACCATTTTCGGTGTTCGGTATCAAAAACCCGTCCGACAAAGCCTTGACGGCTCTGCCGGACGGAATAGATCGTTAGACAGCAAGAAACTGCGTCAGATCAGAAGATTTTGGCGAATTCTTCAACGTTCGACTTGTTGAATTCGAAGGGCTCGCCCATCGCTGCTTCGCCGTCGTCACCGATTTTGGTTTCACCCTTCTTGCCCATCTTGACCGTCTTCCCAGCGGTCGCATCCGCGCCGTTGAGGATGTTGATCAGAATCTGCGTTGACGAATAGCCATATTCCACCGGATTCCAGATGGCGAAGCTATCGCAAGCGCCCTTCAACACGCCTTCCTTCATCTCGGATGGCAAGCCAAGGCCCGTGATGAAGACCTTGCCGATAAGGCCGCCGTCGATGATGGCCTTTGCGCCTGCACGAATGCCGATCGTGGTTGGCGAAATGACACCCTTCAAATTCGGGTGAGCCTTCACCAAAGCCTGCATTTCGCGGTAGGACTTGTCGTCCTGATCGTCGCCGTAAACGGTCGCGACCAATGGCATTTTGGCGTATTCTGGCTTCTTCCACTCTTCCTTCATCGCGGCGATCCAAGAATTCTGGTTCGTCATGGTGGAAGCGGCTGAAAGGATCGCCACTTCGCCTTCGCCCTTGAGCGTTTTGGCGATCATCTGCACCTGCTTGGCGCCAATCAATGGCGTCGAGGAAGCGTTCAAATGCATGATGCGGCCGTCTTTGGCGATGGCAGAGTCAAACGAAATCACCTTGATCCCGCGCGATGCGGCCTTTTTGCCGACAGGAACAAGGGCGTTCGCGTCATTGGCTGAAACGATGATGCCGTCGACCTTCTGGGCGATGAGCGAATCAATGATCGCGATCTGGTCTTCAGCGGTTGCCTTGGTTGGCGCGGTGTAGATGATCTCGTAACCACCCACTTCAGCGGCAGCTTGCTTGGCGCCATTGGCGCACGCATCGAAATAGGAATTGCCGAGATTTTTCACAACCATCGCGATGCGCTTGTTGTCAGCGCGTGCACGGGTGATGAAAGGCATTGGCATGGCAATACCCGCAGCACCCATGGCGGCGAGTTTCAGAAGTTGGCGGCGGCTTGTAGCGGTAACATCATTCATGGAAGTTTCTCCCGGTTTGCGGTCGACCCATTCAAAGAGGCCGACGTCGAACCAGACGCTACTCCCCACCTTTCCAGATGGTCAATCAATACTTTTCTATCAAACTCAATCATCGTCCTCAAATCGACCATTTGCCGCGCCACGATGGCAGGCGATGCAGTTTGCGCCGCTTTTCACCTTGGGCGCATCAAACGCTTTGCGGGCGATCAGTTTGGCATGCGCGCGGGTCCAGAATGGCATCTCCGTGATGCGGATCGGAGTGACGCTGGCCGGTACATCGCGTAAAATACGGGGATTTCCCATAGCGGAATCGGCCGCATGCGCATCGAGATAGGCCTTAATGGGCGCAAGCGCCGTGGGCGATAAAGTGGCATTCTCCCCAAAATGCTTGTCGAGCGAGCCCAAAATGCGCTCCCAAGAGCGCTTGGGGAGATATTGCGCCGGAAAAGCAATGTGGCACGCGCTACATTCCTTCACATAGGCGGCATCGGGCCCTGCATTGGCTGAAAAAACACGCTGTGTGCCGAAAACGCCAACCCCTAAAAGCGCGACGGCGCCTGCAAACAGGCCTGCCCAAACTTTCCGCATTCTACACCCCTATTGTTCGCGTTCGCGTTAGAGACTGGCCATGAAGGTGATGAAATCGCCCTTTTCTTGCGCGGTGCAGGCACGGCCTAAAACGCTCTGGCAATTGCGTAAGAACCATTTTTCGGTCTTCTCCGCATCGGTATACCGATCGGGCGTCTTGGATACCGCCATCGGGGCAATGTCCTTGCCGGCGCGCGTCTGTCCCGCTTTGGTTGGATCGGTCGTGTGGCAGGTGGTGCAGGAGGGCGTCTCGGAAGACGCATCATGCTTGGCCAAAAAGAATACCTTGCCGCGCTCCGCCGAGAAACCGGAGAAACCCGTATTCTCCGCTTTTGCAGCCACTGCATAAGCATCTAATACTGGCTTTTGGGCCGCTGCCGCATAGGCGAGCACTGGGATAAGAGCGGCCAAAGCGAGGCCTGCCATAAAGCGTATGTTCATAAACGTGCTCCTTCGGGAATTTCAATGTTTTGGGGTGCAAATAGGCCCGTTTTAGCGTCGCTATGGCAGGCATTGCACGCGCCCTTGAAGCCTACTGCCTTGGATTTAAAAACGCTTTCTGGAATGTCGTGATGCATACGGGTCCAGAACCGCGTGGCCGTAAAGCGAAGCGGATCGTCGGGATTGGCTTTGGCCAAAACATGCGCAATCCGCGTATCCCAGTGCTCCGATGAATTCTCCGTCAGATAGGCGACCAGTTGCGTGCGTGTCGCCTCAGGCAGGCTCGCATCCTCGCCAAAATGTTGATCGAGATGCGCCATGATCCCACTCCAAAGCACCTTTGTTCCCATGCTGGGATGATAGGCGAAATGGCAGGCACCGCATTCTTTCTGATAGGTGGGATCAAGAGCCGCAACTGGCACGCCTAGCCCCGGGCGAGATGAAAAACTCACCGTTGCGTAAGCACCGGCTAGGCCCACAATCCCGACGATTGCAAGCGCAAGAACAGGCCGTGCGCGGGCTAAAGGGGGAAGCGCCACGGCAGGAAGAGCAGGCTTATCGCCCGTCACCATCGCTTGGACGAGTTTTTCTTTGCCGATGATCGATTCATAAATGACGCCAACGAGATGCAACGCGATGAGGCCAACCAGCAAGAAGGCGAAAATTTGATGGATCTCTTTAACGAGTCCACCCGCTGAATAGGTGGTGATAAACGCTAAGGGGCCCTGCTTAATCGAACCACCGAGAACGACCGTTCCGGTGATCAAAATCAGGATCAATACACCTATCAACGCGAACACCATCGCGCCACCCAGTGGATTATGGCCGAGATACCGGACATGACGGCCGGAAATGATGTCTTTGACGCGCGCCACCATGACAGAAGGCGCAAAGATAAACGTTCGGAAACGCGCAAAGGTGGAGCCCGAAAAGCCCCAAACCACCCGAAACAGCAGGAGATAGGCAATCGCAATTCCGGCAATCAGATGGATCCAAAGAGAATCGGGCGAGCCGAAAAAGCCCGTCAACGCCGCGGCCGTGACCGCCAGCAAGAGGCTCCAGTGAAACAAGCGAACGCCAAGATCCCAAACGCGGATCGGCGAGGAAGCTGATTTTTCAGACGGCAAGGACTTTTCAGAGGGCACGGACATGAAAACTTTCGTGAAAAGGGTACGCACAGCAAATAACTACATATAATGAATGTGAAATTAAAACTGCGGCAAAAAGACGGCGATCCGGAACAATCTGAGCCTTTGTCGATACGACTTAAGTCGCTATAGCGCTACACCCGTTCGGGCAAGGATGCCTATACGCAGGATTGCGGGAAGCGCCCGATCCGCGATAGGATGGAGCATGGTTAAGCGTATCATGTATCGCGTTGCTTCGTTCGGAATCCTTGTGGGTCTCATGATCGCGGGTTCCCCCCTCCGTGCTGATGAACTTTCAGCCGGACAGAACGCCTTGATGAGGGGCGACGAGAGTGGCGCGATCCAATTATGGACGGAACCCGCCATCCATGGAAATGCTGAGGCGCAATTTCGGCTGGGCATGATGTATCTCAGCGGCCGTGGCGTGGCACAAGATGCCAAAATGGCGGTTGTGTGGCTTACAATGGCGGTCGAAAAGCATCATATCGGTGCCTCGCTCGCACTCGCTCAACTTTATTTGAACAAAGCCGGGTCGTCCTATGATCCCGACACCGCCATCCATCTCCTGCGGGATGTTGCCGATCACGGCAACACCGAAGCGCAACGCGTTTTGGGCCAAGCCTATCGCAAAGGCGGCGGTGTGCCGCAGGATTTTGCGGAAGCGCTGCATTGGTTCAGGCTTGCCGCCGCCAAGGGCGATGGTGAGGCTGAGCTTGGTCTGGGTGAATTGTATCGCTACGGCTATGGCGTCGAGCAGAGTTACCCGCATGCTTTCATGTGGTTCAGTCTGGCCGCAAGTGCGGTGACGGATAATGTGCCAGAGCGGATTGCGGCGGCGCTTTCCGCAATCAAGGCCCGCGACGCGTTGGAGCAGATGATGTCGAAAGACGACCGCATGAAGGCCGAACGGCTTGCAGACGCCTGCTGGAAAAGCAAACTACAAGCCTGTGATTAAGTTAGGGTCAGGACCCAAGGGTCAATAGGCCAAAGCCACGCCATCCTTGCGCGGATCAGTGCCGACGGCATAGGACCCATCCGGCGCGATGAGAATACCCTGCCCGCCACCCAGTGGCATTACGGGCCGGGTAACCGGATGCCCGCGCATTGCAAGTTCCAGCATCACGCTATCCGATATGCCGCGCTCACCCTCAAACGCGTCAAGCTTACGGAAACCCCGTGGCGCATCGAAGGCTTCTTGGATGTTCATACCAAAATCGAGCAGGTTTTGCAGGACATGGGCTTGGCCAACCGGCTGATAGGCACCGCCCATCACGCCATAGCCCAGCCAAGGCTTGCCCTGTTTCATTGCCATCGCCGGAATGATCGTGTGCATTGGCCGTTTGCGGGGAGCGACCGTATTTGGATGCCCCGGCTCGACGCGGAAACACGCGCCGCGGTTTTGCACCGCGATGCCGGTTTTCGGGCTCACCATGCCGGTGCCAAAGGAGAAATAGAGCGAATTAATGAAGGAGCAGACATTGCCCCATTTATCCGCCACCGTCAGATAGATCGTATCGCGCTGGAAATTCGTCGGCACGTGGGAGAGATTGGGCGAGGCCTTTTTAGGATTAATTTTCTCGCGCAACGACGCAATAAAGCGGTCCGATAAAAGCTCATCAACGGGAACATGGGCGAAAGCAGGATCAGCCACAAACGCGTCGCGGACGGAATAGGCGAGCTGCGTTGCCTCAATCTGGAGATGGAAACGATCCACGCCAAAAGGATCAAGCCCTTTGAATGAAAAGCCATCGAGAATTTTCAACAAAACGAGCGCGGTGAGGCCCTGCCCGCTCGGCGGAATCTGGAACAGATCAACGCCCCGATAATGCGCGCTGATCGGCTCGACATACTGCGTCGAAAAATCGGAGAAGTCCGAAAGCGCGTGCGTGCCGCCTTTTGAGCGAAGGAACGCCACGAGGTCTTCGGCAATCGCGCCCTTATAAAAAACGTCTCGGCCTTCTTTGGCGAGAAGTTTCAGCGTCGCAGCAAGCTCGGGAAAACGCATCCGTTCGCCGCGGTTCGGCGCACGGCCATTGATCAGCAATTGCGCGCGGGCACCTGCATCAACAGACAGCTTTTCAACCTCTTCGTTCCAATCCGCCGAGGCGCGCTCGTGGACGTGGAAGCCGTTTTCGGCGAGTTCAATGGCAGGCGCCAAAATATCGGCAAACGAACGCGTGCCATGATCGGCCAAAAGCTTTGACCAAGCATCAATGGCACCCGGAACCGTGACCGCGTGAATGCTTTCCGGCGTAATAGAGGAGATGCCCTGATTGAGCAGAAATTGGTCGGACAGGCCTTCAGGCGCCCATCCAGACCCGTTCATGCCATAGAGCTTCTTATGATCGGCCCGCCAATAGAGCGCGAAGCAATCCCCGCCAATACCCGTATTATGCGGCTCAATCACGCATTGTGCGGCGGAGGCCGTCAGCGCTGCATCCATCGCATTGCCGCCATGGCGCAACACTTCCATCGCAAGCGCGGAGGAAAGCTGCTGGGAGGTTGCCACCGCTCCGCCCGAACCATAGGCCACGGAGCGGCCCGGCAAATGAAGATCGCGCATGTTCTTACTCCCCCGTTTCACGCCAATAGACTACGAACGATCCCGGCCAACGCAATGCCCATCAGCATGAAAAGCGTCACGCGCCGGAATCCTGCAGGCGTTGCCCCCAGAAAATGCCGTGTTCCGAGCACCATGCCAATCACCAAAACCGGAAAGGCAACCAGCGCCATCGAAAACGATTCCGTGCTTACAATGCCCGCTTGGCTAAACATGACTAGGCCGACCATATCGAGCAGGAAAAAATAGGCGGTTACGGCGGCTCGAATTTTGGTCGGGCTGTCGCCATCAGCGGTCAGAAACAGCGCCACCGGTAGACCACCCATACCGACCGCGCCATTGGTGATACCGGATACAATCCCTACCGCAAAGGTGCCTTTGTCGTTCGCGCGGGCTTTCAATTTCCAGCCTTGAAACAACAAGAGCGCTGCGACCAGAACAAAGATGGAAAGCCCCAATTTCAGCGTATCGACTGGGACGGAGGTCAATACCCTAACGCCGAGCACCATACCGGGTATTGCGCCGCCCATAAGCAAGAGGACACGCTTCCAAGGAATGTCCTTCCACACCGAAAACGCTTGAATGACGCTGGCCGCGATCTCAAGCAAAACGGTCACCGCAATGGCTTTGCCGGGATCGGTGACGAGCGACCAGCTCGAGACCAACACAGCCGAGAATCCAAATCCTGAATAACCGCGTGCCAGCGAGCCGAGGATCAGACCACCCAGCATCACGCAAAGCGTGAAGGGGGAAAGCGTTGAGAAAAACAGCGGCAAAATTTTACCCTATGCGCACGAAGCCAAAGTGAACCAATCGGGTAACAGATTGGATTCCCGCTTGATAGAGCCAACGAACCTTAGAAGACCGCGCAGCGCGATGGCTTATTTGCCCGCCATCATGATCAGCTGAAGATAGCAAATGCGACGCCGGAAACGACGGTTTTCATCGTGCTCGTAGATCACTAGGCGGGGACGGTCCTTGTTGGTGCGCTCAACCTTGATCTCGATCTCATCGGGCAAAAGAATGCCGAGATGGCGTAAAGCGCGGTGTGCGTCGCGTTCAATCTCAACCAACAGTCCGCGGTCAATCCAGCATCTTGCTAAGACAGCGCCAAGATAATGCAGAATTTTCTCGCGGATTTCCTGCGGATTAATGACGATTTCAATGGGGGGCTCTTGGGCAAAATCATCGGCGGATTCGCCATCGAACGCCCGATCAAAATTGCCCTCGATCGGCGGCTCGTCGGATTTGGACGGGCGTGAAACGGGGCCGTTACTCACAAGGGCAGGAAGGCCAGAACGGTAAGATCCATCCACCATGAAAAAGGCCCCTCTTCGTCTATTCCGCTAGAATTGCGTGTTCTGAAAACGGTTATAGATGCTGCAGCTTTACCGTTGATTACACGGATAAATAGAAAATTAACTTTTGTACACCTGAATTTATCTTCTATCGCTTCCTTGACGGGCGATGGACGCGACAACGGGGTGATGACATGGTGGGCTCACCAATTGATTGACCGGAGCCTATTTCGCGCATGCGCCGACTTTCCCTTCCCTTTCTGCCAGGGCCATGGATTATTGCCCTCATCGCTGGCTTAACCGTGGTCCGATTGATCGTTGCCGCGCGTTCCGGCCTTGTGTTTGACGAGGCCTATTACCGGCTTTGGGCGCTCGCGCCTGCTTTTGGCTATTATGACCATGCGCCCATGGTGGCTTGGTGGATTGCGGCTGGACACGCCTTGATCGGCGACACCACGCTTGGGGCGAGGCTGTTGGCGGTTTTATCCGCCGGACTGGGTTCACTTCTGCTGTGGCGAACAGCCGCCTTGCTGTTTGATGCCAAAGTCGCCGACCGCGCGGTACTGTTTTTTAACGCCATGCTGGTCGTCGGCGTTGGCAGCGTTGTCATCACGCCGGATATTCCGTCGGTCTTTTTCTGGGGCCTGACGCTTTGGGCGCTCGCGGAACTGAAAGCATCGGGGAACGGTAAGTGGTGGCTGGTCGTGGGATTGGCCGCTGGCCTCGGCCTGCTTTCAAAATATTCGGGCGTCTTTATCGGGCTCGGTATTTTGCTGTGGCTCATCCTCGACCCGGATCAACGCCATTGGTTTGCGAAGTGGCAGACATGGGCGGGAGGTGCGCTCGCGATCCTCCTGTTTGCGCCTGTGTTCCTTTGGAATGTGCAGCACGATTACGTGTCGTTCGCTAAACAGCTTGGCCGGACTGCGGCAGATGAATTCCGCCCCGACCATGTTTTGGAACTGGTCGCCGTGCAGTGGTTGTTGATGACACCCCTGGTGGGTGCGTTTGCGCTTTATGGGCTTGTTGCTGCCTTTCCCTCCCTTTGGTGCAAGCGACAATCGGGCGAGGCGCTGCTTTTGGCAACGTCCCTGCCTTTTCTCAGCTATCTGTTGCTGCATGCTTTGCATGACCGGGTAAACGGCAATTGGCCTGCGCCTTTGATGCCCGCTTTGGCGATGGTCGGAGCCGCGGTTGCGGGCGGGATGCGTTTTCCGAGACTGACACGCATGGCCGCGCCGACCGGTTATCTGATCGCCGCTATTGCCTTTGTCGAAATTCTGCACCCGTTTTTGCCAGTTGCTCCCGATCGCAACCCCGCCATGCTCACGCATGGGTGGATGGAACTGGGCGACACGCTTATCGCCAAGCAGAAAGAGACAGGAACCGCTTGGATTGCGACCGCAACCTATGAAGAAACAGGCGCATTGAGCTTTGCGTTACGGGGCAAGGCGGAAGTGGTGCAGATCAATGAACGGGTGCGCTACGGATTTTTGCCCCCACCCGACCCGGCTTTGATCCGCCAACCGGCTTTGTTCATGGATTGGGAAGCGGAGGGCGAGGCATTTCTGGCGTCCCACCGCGCGTGTTATGGCACAGCCGAACGGCTCGGAACCGTTGATCGCAGTTATCAGGGAACGCTTATCGAGCGCTTTGTGCTGTATCGTCTCACGGATGTAAAAATCGGGCCCGCCGTCTATGATCGAAAGGCGGACCCGAGCGCTTGCGCGGGATAGAGCATGTTTTCGATTAAGTGGCACCGGTCAATCGAAACATGCGTCACAACAAGAATTAGAGCTTATAGCTCGCCTTTATAAGTCTTCTCGAACAGCATCCGAGCGTCTGCCTCGGTTAAAGGAACCGGATTGCCGCCAGCGGTTGGATCTTCGGGCGCCATTTTCGACATGAGGTCGAGATTTGTAAGTTCGACGCCAAACTCCTTCAGCGTATGCGGAACGCCGAGCTGCTTGCGAAGGTCGAGCACCCAGCCAAGGAACGCATCGAAGCTTGGCTCTAACCCGATAAAGGCCGCGAGGCGCGAAATTTTGGCCTCAATCGCCGAACGGTTAAACACCAAGACGTATGGCATGAACACGGCATTCGTCATGCCATGATGGGTATCGTGCAAGGCACCAACCGGATGGGATAGGGCGTGGATCGCGCCCAATCCCTTTTGGAAGGCGGTAGCGCCCATGGCGGCGGCTGACATCATATGTGCGCGGGCTTCAAGATCGTTCCCATCCTTGAAGGCGCGGGCGAGATTTTCCTTCACCAGACGAATGCCTTCCACCGCAATGCCCTCACCCATCGGATGGTAGAACGGCGAGCAATAGGCCTCC
>CANCAR010000100.1 GCA_947374125.1 Hyphomicrobiales bacterium
GCATCGTCACGCGTGCGGTTGGCATGATCGTCTCACCCGAACAGGCCGAGCAGATTTTGGCAGAAGGCAAAGCCGATCAAATCGCACTCGCCCGCGCCTTCCTAGACAACCCCCGCTGGGGCTGGCACGCCGCCGACGCGCTCGGCGTCGACCTACCCCGCCCACCGCAATATGATCGGGCGCGTAAAGCGCTGTGGCCGGGTCAGGCGTTGAAGTAAGCTGAGGAAAGGCTGCTGGTAAGCCTGTGGATAGGCTGTGGATGATGTGTGGATGGATCGTGGGTCGACACGCGCTTTCAGCGCGGCTCACAATGAGGATCATCGGGTGATACCTCAATCCCCTCATCCTGAGCCGGACCAAAGGTCCGTGTCGAAGGACGCCTTACGCCGTTACCCCCACCCGTCGATCCACCATCCGCGCATCAAGCTGGGTCATCGCAGTGCGAGGCACTAAACCGTCCCGCAGCACCGAAGTTGACGCCACCAACCCCTGCAAAATATCCACGCGTCCCGTCACGCGCGTCCGCACATTCATCGCCCAAGCGCCAAGCATCGCCCATAAACCACGCTTCGCGAAAAACGGAATAAACGCACCCTCGTCGATCCCGGGCCGGTCTGACACCCAATCCGCCAAGGCGTTCAACCATTCGCCCGAAGGCACCAGCCCCGGCGTGATCACCAGCGACCACTCCGAGCGCACGAGCGAAGCGCCCTTCCTAATCAATGCCTCTCGCGGCCCGGTCTCGACCCTAAACACACACCCTGCCGCATCCGCATAACGCTCCAAAAGCTCAGACGGCTTGGCGCTCACCACCACGCAATCGCGCAACACGCCTTCGGCCACACCCTCCACCAATATGGCGAGCGTTTCGATCAAAGCCGGTTCGTCACCGAGGGCTGGAATAATCACGGATATCATAAAACCCGCTTAGCACAGCTTAAGCCAAGATGCTTGCCTCAGTTTTTTGCAGGGTAGAGCCTTCATTAGCGCTTGATTTACCCCTACCCTTCGTGATGTTCTCTTAATGTTCTTGTTAGGAGATTCGATGCCCCGCGCAAACGAAAACGAGCTTGTGGCCGAACGGCTAACGGTGGACGGCGTCGAGGCGGATCGGCGACGCGGGCGGGGTGCTGTCACGAATGTTTCGGGCCGGTATGAACCCATCGCGCGGGTGGCGGAGGATGATGGCTGGGAGTCGCTGGCCGAGCTCCCGGTGTTCAAAACCACCATCACCAATGAGAAGCCGCGCACCATCATCACCACCAATCAATCGCCCGATATTCCGTTTGATCGCTCGATCAACCCCTATCGCGGCTGCGAGCATGGCTGCATTTATTGCTTCGCGCGGCCAACCCATGCCTATCTCGGCCTGTCCCCTGGGCTGGATTTCGAATCCAAACTCTACGCGAAAGAGGGTGCTGCCGAATTACTCGAGCGCGAATTATCTGCCCCCTCTTACACGCCGCGCATGATCGCGATTGGCACCAATACCGACCCCTATCAGCCGATCGAGCGCGAGCGCAAAATCATGCGCTCGCTATTGGAGGTGCTGGCCAAGTTCAAACATCCCGTCGGCATCGTCACCAAATCGGCGCTTGTTGTGCGCGACATCGATATTTTGGGCCCCATGGCCGAGCTTGGGCTCGTCAAAGTCCATCTCTCGATCACCACGCTTGACCCCGTGCTCGCCCGTCAGATGGAGCCCCGCGCGGCCACGCCCTCCAAACGGCTTGATACCGTCCGCCGCTTGATTGATGCCGGTATTCCAACCGGCGTGATGGTCGCCCCCCTCATCCCCTCGCTGAACGACCACGAGATCGAACGGATTTTGGAAGCCGCCAAAGGTGCTGGCGCACAGGAAGCCAATTACATCTTTCTGCGCCTGCCGCTCGAAATCCGCGATCTGTTCCGCGAGTGGCTGTTGGAACACCACCCCGGCAAACTCCGCCATGTGCTTTCGCTGGTCCAAACCGCCCGCGGCGGCAAAGACTACGTCGCCCGCTTCGGGGAGCGCATGACGGGCGAGGGGCCTTATGCGGAGCTCATCGCGCAGAGGTTCAGGCTTACGACCGAGCGGCTGGGCTTGAACCGGCAAAGGCTGCGGTTACGGAATGATTTGTTTGAACGACCCGCACGGGCGGGGGATCAGATGAGTTTATTTTGAGGGGATAAAATAGCCGTACATTGGATATCTTTTACCATCGGAAACGAGCGTAAGTTTCGATGAAAATCAGTTGATCGACCCCAATAAATTCCATTTAATTTAACATTTGAGTATTCAAGTACGAAAATTTTGCTAAATTAAAAACCAATATTAGCACAAAGATGGGCACAAAATATCACACGATTGACAGGTCGGCGAATAAAAACATTCATTTAATCGAATATTAAAGGTTTTTTCAATGAAAATATATAAAAAATACGAATTGTTAAAATTTAATTTAATAATATTTTTAATAATATTATTTTATGGATTATTAACAATTGAAAAATCTTTAGCAACTGAAGAAAGTCCATTTGATTTTCCGGAAATTCAGGTCACGAAATCTCCGGAAACACCTAAATACTTTCGTCTAAATCATGGTGACGTGGTTTTAGACATCAAGACCGCGCCCGATCGACCCGAGGCGGCCGTTTTGGTTACCTCGGAAAACAGGCAGCGGCTTATCTTTTGGAGTATCGCGGCCAATAGCGATCGACCCGTGAGAGAGATTGAAATCCCCAAAAGCATTCAACTCTTTTCGTTGGCTTGGCATCCGCATGGTCAAAGCATTTTTTTGATTGGCAAAGAAAATGCGAAATACATCATCTACCGAAACGAATTGAATAAATGGGAACCCGAAATATTATATCGCTCTACAAACCAAATTAAAAATATTGTGATTGGGCCACAACCTTTTTTGGTACCCACTGAGGGCCAATCCGATCAAACACAACAATATAGGGTATTTTTTGGATTAGCGCGGTCTGATAAGACCTTTGCAACCCGTTCGATTACCGAGACCGGCGCGCGAGACTATGCGGTGTTAGACACAAAGCAAAGTGCTCTAATTGCTCCTGATGATGCTGTCGAACCTGCGACGATTATTACCGGGTTCGGCTTGCCTGAAATGTTTCATCCGGCGGGACATTTGTTCATTTGGAAGGATGCAAAGGATTGTTTCAAAAAGGCAACCTATGACCGCGATAATTGGAAAGAATCGATTGAAAATATTATTGGCAGCGAGCCGCTGTGCGGAGGCGTCATCGCCTATACGCCCAATGGAATAGCGCTTACCCGCTGGGAGCCAAAGCGCGAAGGCATTGAACTGATTTCAAACCATGGAAAGAAAAAAGAACGTATTGCAGCTGATATCGCTTTTACGACCCCCCCTTCAATTACCCCCGATGGGCGGGGGCTTGTCGGTGTGATGGACGACCACGGTATTCAAGTCCTTAACTATCTAACGATCACAATACCGTTAGCTGATGTCATGAACGCGTGGATGTTTACGCAATCACCTAAGGACACTGAGTTATTTACCCAGCATTCCGGGCTCTTCCGAACAACTGACTATGACCAACTTTATAAACTCTATGACTCGGAATTATATATTTGCAATGGCTATGACAGCTCAACCCCGACAAGACCCTATTATGTAACGACGGATATTTTTTGGGAATTATACAGTGCCTCGTTTGAAGGCATTTTTCTATTATCAGAGCGGCAATCGGCTATTCCTCACTTTTGGCAATTCGTCGAAAATGCCCAATCCGAATTGGCAAAAGATCAAGCCGGTTCAAAAATGTCTGGATTAATGACGGCACTAAGAGACATTCACCGACATACGATTGCACAGGGCTCAGATGGCAGTGACATTGCGAGCGCTAAAGGCATAAAGCGATCATCGTTTATGGCTCAGGATTTTAATTACGATAATCTAAAACCGCGCAGCCATTACGCCGCGGATGCTGAGATGATCGAATATTTCCGCGCATCGAAATTTTTCATGTCCGTTAAGTTGGATGAGGCCGATAGGGCCACGCTAAAATCACTTTCTGATCAAACCAAAAGCCAAGCTTTGGCTTGGATTAAGGTCTATTCGAACTTTATTGCGCCCTCTCGCAATGAGATTTTGTGGGACAACCGCACAAAACGGCCTGATTATATTACGGCACCCGCTAACGAGCAGGCGCAGGTCTTTCCGCTTTCATTCGGTGTCGATAACGAGATTTTTTATAATACCGTTTATGACCGTATACCGGATCGGCGATTGCTTCCTTCGGGTCTCTTTATTCCTGCCGTATTGGGCAGCGATATGGCAAATATTTTACTTGAGGATTCAGGTGAATATAAAACCTCACCATCGCTAAAGCAGAGGATTGCCGATCTTCGGCGACGATTGGGTAATTCAAAAGCTTGGCTTACCCAAGAGGATGGGCTGTATCAAAAATGGTTGGGAGGTTTAGCGACACAATGGTCGAGCGATATTGCTTCTCCTGAAAATGTGATTCAAAAAGAATTTTGGCAACGCAAAAGGCTACAAACCGGCTTGGCGTCGTGGGCAACGTTGCGCCATTCTACCGTTCTGGTGAACGAAAGAGTGGCGGCTGAGTGCGGCGAATCGGGGTTTGAATTCATAGTTTTGACGCCACCGCGCGGCTATGTTGAGCCCGATCCAAAGACGTTTGATGCCATTGCGTATCTCTTTGATGCCACGATTTCTGTCGTTAAACAGCTTGGCGGCCAATGGAACGGTAAAGACCCTACAGACGAAAGCGACCAGACGAACAAAGCCTTGCAAAATGCCATCATCAGAAGACTTTCTGAATCGCGTGATCACGTTATGAACTTCAAAAACATAGCGGCCAAGGAAGTTGCGAACCAGCCGCTGACTTCGCAAGAGTATGAGGCCATTCTCTATGTCGGGCGGGCCGCCGAGCATAATTTTTTAATTTTTAAGAGCCTAGCGAATAAGGATTTTGCGCTTTCAACGCCTGATCCTGTTAACAAGATTGCCGATGTTGCCTTCAACGGCGATTCCTCGAACCCGAGTTACCTGATGGCGGGCGTCGGCGGACCGATAGAATTGGATCAGATTGTCCCCTTCTTTGGCCGTAGAGCAGTCGTTAAGGGCTCCGCCTACTCCTATTATGAACTGATCTCGCCAAAGGTCTTGGACGATAAGGAGTGGATCAATCTTACGCCATCGACTGCCCGACCACCTTGGATTAGCCCTGATTTTAGTGCCGAAACGCTTGCATGCCCACCGCAGAACCCTTGATGCACATGCTATGGCGATGGCTGATCGGCTTAGCTTGCCTAAGCATCTCATCTTCGATTTCAGCCGCTGGCAATGCTGACATCAAGTTAGTTTTTGTCGGCGATATTTTGTTGGCACGCGAAGTACAACGCGAAATCGAAGTCAAAAACCACATGTCGCCTTGGCGTGGAATGGGAACCTATTTTGCAGACGCCGATCTAGTTGTAGGTAATTTAGAAGGAAGCGTGGGCGAGGCAGAGGATTGTCTCAAATTAGGCGATCCATTGTGCTTTGCTGTTAAGCCAGCATCCCTCGGGTTCGCAAAAAGCGCCAATTTTACGGCATTAAGTGTTGAAAATAATCACAGTGGTGATTTAGGCGATGCGGGGCGCAGCGGCACACAGGCGGCGCTTAAAGCAGCGTCGATTATGCCGATTAATTTTGCTGAATCGCCAACTTTCACACGTATCAAAAATGAGACTTTCGCCTTTATTGCCCTCAATACGGTTAAAGGTGCCGATGGTCGATTTGAACCGATCCCGTCGCCTATGCTTCGTCAGAAAATCCGATTGGCTAAATCGCTGGCAAGTTGGGTGGTTGTTTACGTGCATTGGGGTGTCGAGCTTGCCGACTGGATACAACCACAACAAAAAGCGATGGCGCAATGGCTCACTGAGCAAGGCGCAGACCTCATTATTGGAAGCCATCCCCACGTAATGGAAAGTACCGAATGCGTTAACGGCAGACCGGTCTTTTATTCGCTTGGTAATCACGTGTTTGATCAAAAATATCCCGCAACAAAGGATGGTATGATCGCTGAGTGTTTTGTGAAAGACGGAGCCCTTTCATGCGACGCCACAACAACCCACACGCCCGCCGCATCTGCATTTCCGGTTCTTGGAACGAAAGCGAGTTTGCCCGACATAACCGCCCTACGTTCTTGCAAGGTACAGGGTCGCAAATCCTTAGAGCTCAATGGCTTTCGCCTTAAACCCCTGATGCTTGGCTCTCGATTCACTAATGCTTCGATCATTCTCGAGGGCTGGAAAGATAATAAAATGGCATGGAACGTTGCCGCCAAACATATTCTGTCGCTTGAACCGGCGCAACTGGATGCGGGCGACTCGTCAAAAGTGTTTTTATTTAGTTTAGAGCAGCATCTTTCCAGTATTGATCAGGAAGTGGGGCCGCGACCTTACGTCTACGAAGTGACGCCCCACGGCCTCGTTGCGAAATGGCGGGGTTCTGCGCTCGCTTGGCCACTCATTGATGCCAAAGTAATAAAAAATGAGGCTGGATTAGATTTTATCTGTGCGCTCCACCGCAGCGATTCATTTTTGCTGCTCAATCCGGTTTCAAAAGAGACGCGAACGATTGTGTATAAATGGAATGGATTCGGTTTTTCGGGCATGGAGGATGAAAAGCTCAGCTCCACGTGTAGGAGCTATTTTAACAATGGAAAGGATTGATTGAATCGCAGTGTCAAAAAGAAAAATTTGGCCGTAAAATAATTGACCTACTTCTCCTGTGCAAAATTGCGTTCAATAGAATGTGTTGTAATGGCTCAGCTGATTGCTCATCTGAAACTTCCCGACTTCACCCACGAATCCGCCCTCCTCGCACGCGGCCTTGGCCCCGTTGCCGGTGTCGATGAAGCAGGTCGTGGCCCGCTTGCCGGGCCCGTTGTCGTAGCCGCATGCATTCTCAACCCTACCAACATCCCCCCCGGCCTTAACGATTCCAAAAAGCTTAACCCTGCCAAGCGCGAGGCGCTGTATGAGGCGATCCTTGCCTCGGGCCATGGCGCGGTTGTTACCCTTTCGGCCCAAACCATTGATGCGATCAATATTCGAGAAGCCACCCTTCGCGGGATGCGCGAGGCCGTTTTGGGGCTAGAGCTTCCACCCGCTTACGCCTTGATCGATGGCCGCGATGTGCCAAAGGATTTGCCTTGCCAAGCCGAAGCGCTGATCAAAGGCGATGCGAGGAGCCTCTCCATTGCCGCCGCCTCCATTCTCGCCAAAGTAACGCGCGACCGGATGATGCTCCGCGCATCAGAGATATGGCCCGGTTACGGCTTTGAGCGGCATATGGGCTACGGCACGCCAGAACATTTGGAGGCCATCAAAAAGCTCGGCCCCTGTCCCATCCACCGGATGAGCTTTGCGCCGTTGAAGGGTTAACCGATCACTAACCATATCCTGAACTAATTTTAATATATCGCTTTGATTCCGTTCAAGAAACGCTCTGTTTACCATGCCAACCCTAGGATTCCGTCTGTCTCATAACAGAACGGTATCCAACATGGCATCTTCGCGGACAAGCGCGCTACGGGTTATTGCTGAAAACATGTCGCCCCGCCGCGCGGTGCAAGCTGTGCAGCCTATGCCGCTGGTGCGCGATACGATTTTGCTCGGCGATTCCATTGCCATGCTCAACAGCCTGCCTTCGGCGAGCGTTGATCTCATTTTCGCCGATCCGCCCTATAATCTCCAGCTCGAAGGAGCGTTGAACCGGCCCGATCAATCGCTCGTCGATGCGGTCGATGATGACTGGGATAAATTCGCGAGCTTTGGCGATTATGACCGCTTCACGCGCGATTGGCTCAAAGCCGCGCAACGCGTGATGAAGCCGAACGCCACGCTCTGGGTAATCGGCTCCTACCACAACATTTTCCGCGTTGGCTCGATCATGCAGGATTTGGGCTTCTGGCTCTTGAACGATATTGTCTGGCGCAAAGCCAACCCGATGCCGAATTTCCGCGGTCGCCGCTTTACCAACGCGCATGAAACCATGATCTGGGCGTCCAAAAGTGCCGCCGCCAAGAGCTACACCTTCCATTATGATGCGCTCAAGGCGGGTAACGAGGACACGCAGGTCCGCTCCGACTGGTATTTGCCGCTCTGCACCGGCGGCGAGCGCTTGAAGGATGAGGCGGGCGATAAAGTCCACCCGACGCAGAAGCCCGAGGCCTTGCTCGCGCGTATTTTGCTCTCGTCGTCTAACCCGGGTGATGTCGTGCTGGATCCGTTTTTCGGCACCGGTACCACGGGCGCCGTCGCCAAACGCCTTGGCCGTCATTTCATAGGCATTGAGCGCGACCCCGCTTACGCCAAAGCCGCCGAGGCGCGGATTGCTGCCGTTGAGCCCTTGGACGATCACGCGCTCGCTATTGCGCCGACCAAACGCAGCGAGCCGCGCATTCCGTTTAACGCCCTCCTCGAGGCAGGCATGATCAAGCCCGGCGTTGAATTGGTCGACGCCAAACGCCGCTTCCGCGCCAAAGTCAAAGCCGATGGCTCACTGGTATTGGGCCCTGCAACGGGCTCGATCCACAAAATCGGGGCGCTGGCCCAAGGCCTGCCCGCGTGCAATGGCTGGACGTTCTGGCATATTGAACAGGGTAAAGAACTCCTCGTGATCGACACGCTGCGGCAGGATATTCGCGCGTCGATGCCTGCCGATTGATTGCCAGGGCATGCAACCCGAACGCCTTCTCGATCTCAACCCGCGCGACCCGGCCTTTTATAACAATCCCTACCCCGCCTATCACGCCGTCCGCGCCCGCTCGCCTGCGTTTTTCTGGAAGCAATACGGCATATGGTGCTTTGCAGCGCACGCCGATGTGACAGCCCTGTTTCGCGACAAACGCTTTGGCCGCCAAATCCTGCATGTCGCTACCCGCGAAGAGCTGGGCTGGGCAGAAACGCCGGAGCACGTAAAACCCTTCTATGATGTCGAAGCCCATTCGCTTTTAGAGCTTGAGCCGCCAGACCATACACGGCTCAGAACGCTGATCAACCGCGCCTTCGTCTCCCGCCAAGTCGAGCGTTTGGCCTCGCGCATCGAGGCGCTGTCGCATCAATTGATCGAGGGCTTCAAGCGCGCCGGCGAGGTCGATCTCATTGAAGCGTTCGCCACGCCCATCCCCGTTATCGTGATCGCCGAACTCTTGGGCGTCCCCGCCGAGATGGCCCCGCAATTGCTCGATTGGTCGCATAAAATGGTAGCCATGTACCAATTTGGCCGCAGCCGCGCGGTTGAAGATCAGGCGGTCGAAGCCACCAAGGCCTTTGTCGCCTATCTGAAAGGCTACATCATCGAGCGACGCCAAAAGCCCGCCGACGATCTGATGAGCCACCTCATCGCCGCCGAGGCAGACGGCAAAAAACTCAGCGAAGACGAGCTGATCACCACCTGCATTCTGGTACTCAACGCCGGCCATGAGGCCACCGTCCACGCCATCGGCAATGGCGTCAAAGCGATCCTCGAAAACGGCTTGAACCCCCTCCCCCTGCTCGAAGACCCAGCCAAAGCCGAACTTCTTGTCGAAGAACTTTTGCGCTTTGACGCGCCCTTGCACCTCTTCACCCGCTACGTGCTCGAAGACCTTGATTGGAACGGCATCGCCCTCAAAAAAGGTGAGCAAATC
>CANCAR010000101.1 GCA_947374125.1 Hyphomicrobiales bacterium
ATATTCAGGCCTTCTTGGCCATCCGTTCGATCTCAGCCTTAACCAAACGCTCGACCATCGCCGGCAAATGCGCGTCGAGCCATTCTTTCAACATTGGCCTTAGGGCGCTTTCCACTACCGTTTGCATGGCATTCGCAACCACCGAATCAGCCGAAGATCCGACCTCAATTCTTTCACGGAGCGAGCCAAAGGAGAAGGAAACAGCCTCTTCTGTTGAAGCAGCGATGGATGCCTCTGCCATTTCCGAAGGCGAAACAAGAACATGATCTACGTTGACAGCGGCACGTGACATTCTTGCGGTCAATTCAGCAACGGTTGCTACCGGGTCCGCTTTTGGTGTTGGAGGAACTTGGCGTGCCGTCTCATCAAACGCTGGCCGATCCTTGCGGCCGAGTGGCATATTCCATGCGGTCTCGCGGGAATGTGGCAGTGCCATTTGGCCCGAAAGCTCAAAAATATCAGCAGAGCTCTCTGGTTGAACCGCTGTTTGAGACACACCCGCAGCAGCCGATGGTGCCGAAGCTCCCAGATCGTCAGAAATTATCTTCCGGATGGAAGAAAGAATTTCGTCCATCGTTGGTTCACTCTGTCGTGCGGTAAGCGCGGTCATGGAGGTACTCATTCAAATCTTCTAGGCTTAACAACACATTAACGCAGATGTCAGACATTCAGCAAGCCTAAGGAAGCCTTAAGCTGTTAATCATCTGCCAAAACCTCAATCCAATCAGCGAGCGGGGGTATCGGTGCCCGTTGTCCGACCCTTGGTCACTTCGTAATGAGCGACGGGATCGTAAGCCTTGACCGAAAGACCAAGATTTCCAGATGACAAGCGGCCTATGGCCGAAAGGACTTGGTAAGAAGTAACAACCCGATCGCGTTGTGCAGTCACCAAATTCACGCGGGCACTCAACAAGCTTTGATCGGAAATCAACACATCAAGCGTTGTCCGTTGCCCAACCTTGGCCTCTTCCCGAACCCCATTCAGCGCGATTGTTGCAGCCTCAATCTGCGCCTTTGCGGATTTTACTCGTGCTGTAGCGGTTTCATACTGGCTCCAAGCAGCAGCAACACCGGCCCGCACCTGCTCGCGAACGCTGTCTGATTCAAGCTGACGCTGGCCCAAAGTTTCCTTAGCTGCCCGTGAGCGCGCGGATACTTCACCCGCATCATAAAGCAGCAGATTAATCTGCCCTGTTAACCGGAATTCATGCCCCGAATCGTCAGGATAACGCTGGTCCCAAGATTTGGACGCACTCCCTTGAAGATCAACCGTCGGCTTAAATTCACCAAGGATCAAACGAACCTGCGATTCGGCGATTTCGACATTGATCCGAGAGGCTTGCAGTTGGGGATGCTCGCCATCAGCCGCTTTGAATGCATCGGCGACAGAAGCGGGGAATCGCTTAGCAACTGGCTCAGCTTCAACCAATTCAGAAGGTGCCACGCCAATCACCTGCTGATAGCCCGCCCTGCTGCTTTCAAGATTGGCTTCGGCGTTTGATAAATCGGCGTCGGCTGCAGCCAGCTGGGCTTCCACTTGAGCCACATCGGTCCGTGTCACTTCGCCGACATTGAACCGGTCTTGCGTCTGACGGAGTTGCTCTTTCAACACGTCAATATTGGCCATGCGAAGTTTTACAACAGCCTGATCGCGCACCACATTCATATATTGAGTCGCACCGTTCAGCAGAACCTGCTGTTCAGCAGCGCGCAGACCAGCGCGCGAGGCCAAAACCGATTTTTCAGCCCCCTCAACCTGCGTACCTGTCCGATCGCCGTTATAAATATTTTGGCTAACCGTCACACCGAACGAACGTGGAGTCGTGTTATAATCGCTCGTCGATCCGCCAACGCTACCAGAATAGAAATTCGAATTCGCTTTACCCAGCGAGGACGATGCGCTCACCCGCGGCAAATAGCCCGACTTTGCCCGTGGCACCTGTTCATCGGTAGCCCTCAAACTTGCCCGTTGCGCGTTAAGATCGGGACTAGACGCATAAGCACGCGCCAATGCCCCGTTGATTGTTTCAGCCCGAGCCACGCCGGTTACGAAGAATGCGGCAAGCGCTATCCCACTGAGCAAATACGTCTTTGTAACCGTCATGTTCGACACCGCCATCGGTAAAATGAGTACAAAACCGGAAAACCGGCTCGATAATGATAATTAGAATCAACCGCCCTTAGTTCCAACTCTAAGACGACAGGTGATTAGAAAACAAACTCGGTAGTGCGTGAAAACGCAGAAAGCGCAGGTCCAGTTGCACTCAACAACCGCTTTTCACCCATTGCCCCCTCAGACGCGGTATAAACCCGCCCAGCAGATGATAATGCGGAACCCATGATCGCTACAAGCCTTCCACCGTCAGAAAGTTGATTAAAAAGCGATTTGGGCAAACTCTCGCACCGACCATTGACTAAGATCGCATCATAACGAACGCCTGCCGAACCGCCGGAATCCAAAGGCCCCACCAAAACAGTAACGCCGCCAAAACCGCTCTGTTGAAGCACCCGCCGGGCGGCATCAGCCTGCCCCTCATCATCTTCCAACACGGTAACCTGAGCACCGAGAGCCGCCATAATCGCGGCGGAGTAGCCTGCGCCTCCAGCAATATCGAGTACGACGTCACCCGGTTTGATCATGGCCGCTTGAATCAACCGACCCAACACCATCGGCTTCAACATCATTCGTTTGATACCACCAACAGCTGTCACCATACGATCAGCATAGGAGACCGAAATTTCAGAGGGATCGACAAAACGCTCACGCGGAATAACGGAAAATGCATCTAAAAGATCGGAATTGGTAACGTCATTGGTCCGGAGCTGGCCATTGACCATTGCCCATCTGGCCACTGAAAAATCGAGCATAAAACCATCCCCATCCGATAAATTCTGGTCCATATGGTCCCGAATGCGAAAAATTTCAGGGTCAAACTGAAAAGAAACAACGAGTTATCCGGTAAATTATGGAGGCCTCGCCCGGAATCGAACCGGGGTACGAGGATTTGCAGTCCTCTACGTGACCACTCCGCCACGAGGCCTCTACCGAACACAACCGGCGCGTCTGTCTACAAAGACTTTGATCATACGGCAATCCATTTGATGGTAAATACGAAAAAAATCGTGCTGCTTTAATCCTTAGAATGGGGCTTCTTTCGGTAACGAATAAAATTTCCTGTAACGTACCCCTTGCTTTCACGAGGCATAGTGATGTATCCGGCACATCGGTGATCCTCGATAGCTCAGCTGGTAGAGCGTTCGACTGTTAATCGGATGGTCGCAGGTTCGAGTCCTGCTCGGGGAGCCACCTATCATCCTGAAGTTAGAAAGACGTTGTGCGGTGGTTCGGTTATGAACCGCTTTGCGCAGTTCTGCGTATGCAGGTCATTATTTCTCTACAATCAAGGCCGCCATGACCGATCCGGTACTCTTCTGGTTTCGCGACGATTTGCGTCTCGCCGACAATCCCGCGCTTTTGGCCGCTTGTGCTGATCATCGTCCCATTCGATTAATCTATATTTTGCACGATGGTCAGACCCATTCCCGCCCACTCGGCGCTGCGCAGCGGTGGTGGTTGCACCATAGCCTTGAACGGCTTTCCAGCGATATCGTTGGGCTGGGTGGTCAATTGGAGCTTTATCGCGGGGATCCGAGCGAGATAATTCCGGAATTGGTCAAACTCGCCAAAATTTCGGCAGTCTATTGGAATCGTCGCTACCATAAAGGCGATATTGCCTGCGATAGCGCGTTAAAGGCGTTGATCGAAGGCATGGGAATCCCTGTCCGGTCTTTTAACAGCACGCTTATCCGCGAACCTTGGGAGGTGCAATCCAAAGCGGGGGGTCCGATGCGGGTGTTTACACCGTTTTGGCGGACCGCCAGGGAAGATTATGTCGTCCCCCAACCCAAGCCAGCACCGACAACGCTGTCATCTGCGCCTAGTCTCAATGAGGGCCCTAAGCCTGTCGGTCTCGCGGAGCTTAACCTTCGCCCCACCTCGCCTGATTGGTCGCAAGGCTTAGCGGATGCTTGGGTACCCGGAGAGGCAGGCGCGCTGGATACGATCGACCGGTTTATAGAGGGTGGGTTTGAAGGCTATTCCGAGAATCGCAACCGTCCTGACCTGCCCTCAACCTCACGGCTTGCGCCCTACCTTCGCTTCGGCGAGATTTCCATCCGGAAGGTTTGGCACGCAGCTGAATTAGCCGTTCATTCGGGCCGAAGCCGGGCCAATGCGGAAGACCTTCGCGTTTTTCAATCCGAACTCGGCTGGCGTGAGTTTTCCTATCATCTGCTGTACCACCAAGAAGACTTGGCGACGATCAACGTCCAACGCAGCTTTGACGGCTTTACCTGGGTCAATGATCCAGTCCTTTTGAAAGCATGGCAACGCGGCCAAACTGGCTACCCCATTGTCGATGCAGGCATGCGAGAACTTTGGCAGACAGGCTTTATGCACAACCGCGTCCGGATGATCGTCGCCTCGTTTTTGATCAAACATTTACGGATTGATTGGCGTAAAGGAGAAAACTGGTTTTGGGACACGCTTCTTGACGCGGACCCCGCGAGCAATCCCGCAAGCTGGCAATGGGTCGCTGGATCGGGCGCCGACGCCGCGCCCTATTTTCGCATTTTTAACCCGATGCTTCAAAGCGAGAAATTTGATCCAAACGGTACCTATATAAGGCGCTTCGTGCCTGAGCTCGCTGGCCTCTCCCCTTCCGTCATCCATGCGCCTTGGGAGGCTCGTCCGCTTGAGCTCAGCTCCGCTGGCGTCAGACTCGGGGATACTTACCCTTTTCCGGTCGTCGACCATGAACGGGCCCGTGATAGTGCGCTTAAAGCCTTCCAAGCGCTGAAGGAATCTGCGTAAGTATGGTTTCTGATTTGGGTAAGCCCGAGGGACGGATGAGACTTGCAATTATTGGCACGGGCATCGGGGGAAACGCCGCCGCCTATGCGCTTTCGAAATCGTTTAAACATGACATAACGGTCTTCGAAAAAGAGCATCGGCCAGGCGGGCATTCTGCGACCGTTGATATTGATTATGATGGCCATTCGATTTCCGTCGACACGGGCTTTATCGTTTATAACGAAGCCAATTATCCCAATTTAACGGCGCTTTTTGCCCATCTTGGCACGCCAACCCATGGCTCGGATATGAGCTTTGCGCTATCCGTGGATGGCGGGCGATTTGAGTGGTGCGGTCGGGCGAATGGTCCGATTGGCGGGCTTTTCGCGCAACCGAAAAACTTCTTTTCGCCAAGCTACCTCAAAATGCTACTCGAAATCGTCCGCTTTAACCGTTTAGCTGCCTCGGACCTCGCTGCAAACCGCCTTGATGATAACTCGCTAGGCCAATATCTTATGGCGAATGGATTTTCCTCGCGCTTTAGAAACGACTACCTCCTGCCCATGGGCGCGGCCATCTGGTCGATGTCAACGCGGTCCATGCTGCAGTTTCCGGCAAAGGCCTTTATCTCGTTTTTTAGCAATCATCATCTGTTGCAATATAACGGGCATCAATGGCGCACCGTGACGGGCGGCAGTCGCGTCTATGTCGAAAAGATGGTCGATGCCTATCGGGATCGGCTTCACCTTTCAACGCCAGTTTCTCGCGTCATACGACAAGATAACGGTGTCGTTCTGACTTTTGCGGATGGCTCAACAGCCGATTTCGATGGCGTTATCTTTGGTTCTCATACTGATCAAACGCTTGGGATGTTGGCCGATGCCACGCCGCAAGAGCGTAGTGTGTTGGAAGCGATCGCTTATAAGCCCAATACCGTTTACCTCCATCGCGATCCTCGCCTCATGCCGCTTCGGAAAAAGGCTTGGGGCTCTTGGAATGTGATTCAGGACAAAGACAACAGCGAAGAATTGTGTGTCAGCTATTGGATGAACAGGCTTCAGGGCATCGACAAGAAATATCCACTCTTCGTGACGCTCAACCCGACCGAACCGCCGGCTGAACATCTAACTTTTGGCCGCTACACCTATGATCATCCGCAATTTAACAGTGCGGCCATTGCCGCACAGCCGGTGCTCAGTGCCATCCAAGGCCGCCATCGCGCATGGTTTTGTGGCGCATGGTCGCGGCATGGGTTTCACGAGGATGGACTTATGTCTGGCCTTGATGTCGCTGAAAGGCTTGGCGTCATTCCTGAATGGCGCCCGATGCTTAACTTTGCTGAGGCTGCCGAATGAGCGGGCAAGCGGCGGGTACGCCATTCCCGCCGCCGACCGAGGCCGCATCTTTCTATGTCGGCCCCGTCATGCATGCGCGGATGAAACCGGTCACCCATCGGTTTAGTTATAAGGTTTTCTCGCTTCTATTGGATCTCAACCGGCTTGACGAAGCAGCAGGCTCAACCCCGTTGTTTTCGGTTAACCGATTCAATCTCTTAAGCTTTCACGAACGCGATCACGGAATTCGCGACGGTTCTCCATTAAATAAGTATGCACGCGACCTTTTTACGCAGGCAGGCTTAGACCTATCGGGCGGGCGCATCCTGCTCCTCTGCTATCCAAGAATTCTTGGTTATGTGTTTGATCCACTCTCCGTCTATTTTGGCTATTCAAAAGAAGGTGAACTGGTCGGCGTTCTCTATGAGGTGCGTAATACATTTGGCGAAGCCCACACCTATGTAGAACCCGTAAAGCCAGGCGATTTATCTCAATCGGGTCTCCGACAGGAACGCGACAAACTGTTCTATGTTTCGCCGTTTAACCCTCTGACGATGCGTTATCTTTTTCGCGTGCTACCACCCGGTCAATCTATTTCAGTTCGAATTCTCGTGAAAGACATAGAAGGCCCCGTGCTCGCAGCCACCTTTCATGGCAAAAATGAGGCTCTCACGAGCCAGAACCTATTGAAGCTCTGCTTGACGATCCCCTTTCTTACCCTCAAAATTATAGTCGGCATCCATGTGGAAGCTTTGTGGCTATGGGCCAAGGGTATGCGGCTCATCCCGCGCCCGGCACCACCACCAAAAACGAGTTTTCCACCTCAGGAGAACCAAACCCGTTAGAAACCGTTTAAGGCGGACCAATAGAAACGACGAGTGTTAAAAAATGTTAGAGAAAGCCGCCCCCGCCCAAGACGCCATACAGCTGACCAAGGAAACGGTAGCCGCCCATTCGGCTGGACTACCCTATTTGATCAAAAAGGCGTTCACCTTCGCTTGCCGGATCGAATACGGAACCTTGCGGGTTACATTACCCGATGGGCGCGCCTTCCTTTTTGGCGGAGCCAAACCGGGCCCGCATGCCGAAATGGTAATGCACGACTATATCTTTGCCAAACGCATGCTCACCTCGGGCGATATTGGTATCGCAGAATCGTTTCTGCGCGGCGAGTGGGAAGCGACTGACTTGACCATATTCCTTCAACTCTTTTGCGCCAACCACCACCTGATTTCCGCCATGCTCGAGAACCAACCGATTGTCCGCTACTGGCAATTGTTCAAACATTGGCTGAACCGCAACACCAAAACCGGTTCAAAGCGTAATATTCATGCGCATTACGACCTCGGTAACGCGTTTTATTCGCGTTGGCTTGATCGGTCGATGACCTATTCATCCGCCTTGTTTAGCGCTGATGGTAAGGATCTCTACCAAGGCCAGCAGAACAAATACGCAGCTCTTGCTCGGCAAACTGGCATCGCCGAGACCCACAAGGTCCTCGAAATCGGGTGCGGCTGGGGTGGATTTGCCGAATACGCCGCTAAGGAGATTGGCTGCAAAGTGACGGGACTAACCATCTCGCAGGAACAATATGATTTTGCTAAAAAACGCATGTTCGAAGAGGGTTTGAACGAAAAAGTTGAGATTAAACTGCAAGATTATCGAGATGAAACGGGCCTTTACGACCGGATTGCTTCGATTGAAATGTTTGAGGCTGTTGGCGAGCAGTTTTGGCCGGTTTATTTCAAAACTTTGTCTGAGCGCTTAACCCCGGGCGGCGTTGCAGGTTTGCAGGTGATTACCATCCAAGACCGTTTTTTTGAAACCTATCGGCTCGAGGTCGATTTTATCCGCCGCTATATCTTTCCAGGTGGGATGCTTCCCTCGCCATCCATTATGAAGTCGCTTGGTGAAAAAGTTGGTATGGCCATTCGGCACGAACAGATTTTCGGTGTCGATTATGCAGACACCTTGGCCGCATGGCGCGATAAATTTCGTGCCGCTTGGCCAGAACTTGTTCCGCTTGGCTTCGACGAGCGTTTTCGTCGAATGTGGGAGTATTATCTAGCCTATTGCGAAGCTGGTTTCCGCGCTGGCAATATCGATGTGCGGCAAATCGTCTATGCGAAAGCCTAAAACGGTGAAGCCTTAGTCTTTCTTGTCGCCCCATCCGGTCATTTTCGCGATCAGTCCGAAATAAAGGCTGTAAGGCAATAGATTGATTGTCTTCAGAATATAGGCAAAACGCCGGGGGAAAGTAATTTCAAAGCCCCCGGTTTGAAATCCGTCACAAATGCGGCGCGAGGCCTCGTCCAGCTTCATCAAAAACGGCATGGGATGATCGTTGAGCGCTGTGAGCGGAGTTTCCACAAATCCTGGGTTGACCACTTGAAGCGTGATTCCCAAAAGATACGTATCAAATTTCAGGCTTTCCGTCATGGCGATCAACGCAGCCTTACTGCCCGCATAGGCTCCCGCGCGCGGCAATCCGCCATAGCCCGCGACGGAGGCATTCAGCGCAATCTGGCCCCGCTTTCGGGCAGACATGCGCGGCAGTAGAGCCGCTAACCCGTTGATTGCGCCATAAACATTGACATCAAACGTCTTGCGGAACGATGCAGCATCAAACGGATGCGCGCGAAGCGGGTAATAAATTCCAGCATTTAGAAAAGCGAGAACAATTTCGCCCCGTTCGCGCTCAATGCGATCCACCAGCGCAAGCATGCCGTCGGCATCCGTTACGTCGCCGGTTTCGGGAATAACCTTCCCGGGTAGCGCGATAGCCTCTGCCACAAGCGTCTCCAAATCGGGCAGACGCCTGGCTGTTGCAATGACGGTAAACCCACGCCTTGCCAGCTCAAGCACCGTTCCGCGTCCAATGCCCGAGCTCGCACCGGTCACCCAAGCCACGCCGTCCGCTGGGGAAGCTCGGTAAAGGGCAGCCATGTTAATGCCCGCTGAGGTGTTGAATGAACCGACCAATCCGGCTCGTCAGACGAAGCGGTGCATCGTTCACAACGAAGCAAATGCAATCCTCGTGATCATCCGCGCGCGGCTGATGTTTAACGGCGCCATCAGCCACGGCAATATCACCGCGACCATAATGACCAGTTGTGTCCGTAAAGCCCCCTTTGAGCACGAGCGTAATCTCGGTACCCTCATGGGTGTGCGAAGGCATGACCCGTCCTGCCTTGATCCATAAAAGCGATGCCTCTGCCGCGTCGCGAGACTGGATCTTAACTTCTTTCAAGCCCGGCATAACCGAGCGCCAAGGCAATTCCGTTAGTGATTCCCCAAAAAACACCGCAACTGAAGGCGGCAACGCAGTGTCTCCACTTTTCGCAAGCTTTGGTGCAGGGGCAACGGGTAATTTCATGATGCAATCAAGCATCTCGTCCCGGCGAGAAAGCGGCTTGATGTCAACTCTGTCCAA
>CANCAR010000102.1 GCA_947374125.1 Hyphomicrobiales bacterium
GTCATGGGCGCGACCCTAGACTTCGTGGACGATTTGATGGGGCAAAGCTTTCGCGTCGCAAATCCGAACGCTACGGCGGCTTGTGGATGCGGTACGAGTTTCTCAATCGGTTGAAATATTCCAGCGAAAAAACGCTTTTTACTTGTCCAAATGCGATTTTTGATCCAATCGAAAGACAGGTATTTTTTCGTATATGGATCAGCGGAAAACCATGGACGCGCTTTTTATTGGACAAACCTATATCGACGTAACCTTTCTCACCGATCGTATTCCGTCGGGAGATGAAAAGACCGTTGCTCAAGATTACGCAGTATCCTTTGGCGGAAACGCGGTTACTGCTGCTTTTTGCTGCGCTAAATTGGGTGTTGTCCCCGATCTCTTGACCTCGCTTGCAGATGATTGGCTCGGCCGTATGTTTCTCGATATGGCGGCGAAATATGCCATTCCCGTTCACGGTCGCAAGGTCAAGGAAAGTTCACTTTCTTTCGTTATTCCGAACAACGGAAAGCGCGCGATTATCCGTTGCCGCGATGATGATTACCTTCACCCTTTCCCTACACTGCGGCTAAACGGCTGCCGCGCGCTGCATCTTGATGGCCATCAAGGTGACGCCGCAATTCATTACGCTAAAGCCTGTCGGGAGATGGGAGCATTGGTCTCTTTAGACGGCGGCGGATTGCGTTCTAATACCCTTGAACTCCTCAGCCATCTGGACGTCGCGATTTGCGGCGAACGTCTGGCTGAACAACTCAACGTGGACGACAAGGGGCTGCTCGATTTGCTCAAACAAAAGGGCGTAAAAATCGGCGGCGTAACCCGTGGCGAGCGGGGTATGCTCTGGTATGATGAAAGCGGAACAATTCGTACCCAACCGCCTCTATTGGTTCCATCCGCAGCCATTATCGACACCAATGGCGCAGGCGACGTGTTTCATGGCGCCTATATGTACTCCTATCTCGCGCGTCCCGCTTTGCCTTGGGAATCCCATTTTGAGTTTGCGCGTGCGGCTTCGACCCACAAAATTCAAAAACTTGGCAATGAGGCAGGGCTGCCGACCATGAATGATATCACAGCCGTCATGCAGAATTTCCGCCCTGCTGCTTAATGTCATCGCCGATACGGGAACTTTGTTGTATAGAATGTGGGAAAGTTTCAGGGCTACGGGGTGCTTAACAATGCTGCGGAAGATTAAAGCGTTTACTCTTATCGGCGCACTTCTCTTTGGCACTGTCGTTTACGTCGACTTAGCCCGATCAGCAGACACCGTCCGCGTTGACTCGTTTAACTTTCATTCCGGCTCTTCGGATTACCGCGCCGAAGGCGTAGAATTTGAAGGGCTTAATCTTTCGCCAGAGGGTTTAGAAGCCCTCATGCACGGCTCGGACGTGGCGCAACAAGCCAAAGCGCTTTCTTCGCTGGATGCATCGATCATTCGGGTATCGCGGTTAAGGCAATCCCAAACGATTGGCACGCAAACATCGACCACCATCCTTTCAAACGTGGTCTTGTCTGACATTAAAGCGGGAATCGTCCGTGTCTTTAGTGCCGAAAAGATCACCTTTGGGGCTATGGGTGGAGCAGATGAGACGAGTTCCGGCTCTGGTAGCAATGTTTTGCTAGAAGAAGTTGACCTCGCGCTATTGGCAGGCTTCGGTGCAGCACCCAAGACGGCAAAGTCTTTGGAATTCAAGCGTGCGTATCGACTGGGTCGCGTCGAAAAGATTACTGTCCAAGGCGCAAATTCTACGACCATGACGATCAATAAAGTCGAGATTCGGGATGCCCACTTAAGAGAAACCGGCGATGGATTTGCAGCCATCACCGAGCGTTTAGCCAAGCGCGGAACATCCGCTCAACCAGCAAATGACGCGGATGTTGCTGCAACGCTAAACGACGTCATAGACCTCATCTCGTCGGTATCCACGGGCTATTTCGAGATTGATGAATTATCCGTGCGCGACCCTGAAACACCGCGATCTTTTGGGAGCCTTAGCCGCCTTGTTTTTACCGGGGGAACGAATACCCAAACCTCGGGCTACCGTTTGGAAGGCCTCGACATTGCGATGGAAGATACGCGCATAAAGGTCGGTCGATTCTCGCATAGCGGGATAACGCTTGCGCCGCTTTTTGCGGGTATAAAGTCAACCCTATCGAAGCCAAATGCCCAACCTGCCGACATTGATCCGATGTTGTTTCTTCAGTTGATCGGCAAAATGGAATTGAATGATGTATCGATTGACGCCGATTATTCCGGCCCACAACATTCAGGAATAGGTGCCCTATTAATTTCCGTCGATTCTACCCCAGAAGGCCTACCTATTGCCTCGGAAATTAGCTTCGACAAGCTCTATGGCCCGCTACCTGCCGAAAACCCGGAACCAGCGGTTCAAACGCTCATCGGCCTTGGGTATCATGACTTGAGCCTGTCGGGTTCGGTTAAGATGGCGTTAGACCCTAAGGCGCAAGAACTCAATCTAACGACCAATCTTTCCGCGGAAAACATGGCCGTTGTTACTTTAGCTAGTCGGTTTGGAAATGTTACGGCGGACGGTATCTTTTCAAAAAGCAATGCAGCGCCGCTCGTGCTTTTGGGCTCTAGCCTAAAAAGCTTTGCTTTCTCTGTCGAAAATCGAGGTATCGGTGACCGTCTGATTGATCAGCAGGCGATAACGACGAAGCGTAGCGCCGATCAAGTACGAGGCGATTACGCCTCAGCTGCCGCAGTGAGCCTTCAGATCTATCTCGGTATGTCGCCGAATGCCAAAGCGGTGACGCGCTCTATCGTCCATTTTATCGAAAAGCCAACGAAGTTTAACGTCGTTGGCCAATCTAAAAATCCCGCCGGCGTTACGCTCGCTGATACGGCCAATGGCGATGGCCCCGCTGCCATTCTCGATCTTTTCGAATTGCAGCTTGGCCCCTGATTAAGTAACGCTGGCTTGCGCCTCAACCACCGCGAGCGCCGTCATATTCACAACGCCGCGTGCTGTAACGGATGTCGTGAGAACATGCGCTGGCTTGGCAGTTCCTAACAAGATTGGCCCAACGGGTAGCGCATCTGCCAAGACCTTGATCAGCTGCTGCGCGATATTGGCTGTATCGAGATTGGGCATCACGAGAATGTTGGCATCACCTTCCAAAGTTGAATTCGGAAGACGCTTAGCGCGAATGGCTTGAACGAGCGCGGTGTCGCCTTGCATTTCACCATCCACTTCGAGCTCCGGCGCACGAGACCGGATCAAGGTGAGCGCCTGACGCATCTTAAGAGCGGACGGAGCGTCCGAATCCCCGAAATCGGAGTGCGACAGCAGTGCTATTTTAGGTGTGATCCCAAACCGTTCGACATGACCCGCACATAGAAGCGCAATATCGGCGATATCTTCCGCGTCCGGGTCATGTTTCACATGCGTATCGGCAAGAAAATAATGACCCTTGGTCGTGATCATGAGCGTCATCGCGGAAAGATCGCGAACGCCGGGCTTTAGACCGATAATATCCCGAATATTACGCAGCTTGGAGTTGAACCGCCCTTCAAGACCCGCGATCATCGCGTCAGCATCGCCACGCATAACCGCAACGGCTGCGATAACCGTGGTATTCGTGCGAACAAGCGTTCGCGCCGCATCGGGGGTCACGCCTTTGCGACCAACCAGATCAACTAATGTCGCAACATAGTCCCGATAGCGCGGATCATCCTCCGGATTGATAACTTCAACATTTCTACCCGGGCGAATAGACAAACCATACCGCGCGCAACGGCTTTCAATGACACTCGGGCGGCCGATCAAAATAGGGATAGCGAAACCCTCTTCAATCGCAATTTGCGCCGCGCGCAGCACGCGCTCATCCTCGCCATCAGCATAGATTACGCGTTTTGGTGCTGCTCTGGCCTGTTCGAAAATCGGCTTCATAATAAAGCCGGAACGGAAAACAAAGCCTGAGAGGCGCTCCTCATACGCTTTAAAATCCGTTATGGGTCGTCTTGCCACGCCTGAAGCAATCGCCGCCTTTGCGACCGCAGGCGCTATTCGCAAGATCAGCCGGGGATCAAACGGGCTCGGTATCAAGGATTCGGAACCGAAAGTGGAAACATCACCGCCATAGGCCTTGGCAGCTACATCCGATGGTGCTTCACGTGCAAGGCGCGCAATGGCTGCAACAGCTGCAAGCTTCATCTCTTCATTGATGGTCCGTGCGCCAACGTCCAAAGCACCTCGGAAGATATAAGGAAAACACAAAACATTGTTGACTTGGTTGGGATAATCTGACCGCCCGGTGCACATCATGGCATCGGGGCGAACGGCCTTTGCAGCCTCAGGCATGATCTCGGGGTTTGGATTAGCCAGCGCCAGAATAAGTGGCTTATCGGCCATCCGAGCAACCATCTCAGGCTTCAGCACACCACCAGCCGAGAGTCCTAAAAAGACATCTGCTCCGTCAATAACTTCACCAAGCGTACGCTTGTCAGTGTCCTGAGCAAAAACAGATTTCCACTGGTCCATCAGCGCAACGCGGCCCATATAAACCACGCCTTCCAAATCGCTGATCCAGATATTTTCGCGGCGAACGCCAAGCGAAACGAGAAGATTGAGGCACGCCAATGCGGCGGCACCCGCACCAGAGGCCACAACCTTAATGGCGTCCAAGGATTTACCCGCTAAATCGACGGCATTTAAGACGGCGGCTCCGACGATTATGGCCGTTCCATGCTGATCGTCATGGAATACCGGAATGGCCATCCGTGCGCGCAATTTAGCTTCAATCTCAAAGCATTCCGGCGCTTTGATGTCTTCGAGATTGATGCCGCCAAAGGTGGGCTCAAGCGCTGCTATTACCTCAACCAGGCGGTCAGGGTCGTTTTCCGCGATTTCGATGTCAAACACATCGATGCCAGCGAATTTTTTAAACAGTACCGCTTTGCCTTCCATAACGGGTTTGGAGGCGAGCGGGCCGATATTGCCCAAGCCGAGCACGGCGGTACCATTGGAGATCACCGCCACCAAATTTTGCCGTGCCGTCAATTCGGCCGCCAATTCGGGATCGGCCGCTATCGCTTCGCACGGTGCAGCAACGCCTGGAGAATAGGCCAATGCCAGATCCCGCTGGTTACCGAGCGGCTTGGTCGGCTGGATTTCGAGTTTTCCGGGCCTTGGATAGCGATGATAAATCATCGAGCCGGACCGCAGATCGTCCGATGCGTCCGTCATGATGTTTTTCCTTAACCAAATAGTATAATCATATATTTTATATTATTTTTCAGGCAGGTTTAACCGTAAATGAAGCTCGCGCAATTGCCGTGGGCTCGCCTCGCTTGGCGCGCCCATCAACAAATCTTGAGCCTGTTGATTCATTGGGAATAGCGCAACTTCACGAAGGTTCTGTGCACCGCACAAAAGCATCACAATGCGGTCCACGCCAGCCGCCATGCCGCCATGGGGCGGAGCACCATACTGGAACGCGCGGTACATCCCGCCAAACCGTTCGATAACGGTTTCCTCGCCATAGCCAGCAATCTCGAATGCCTTCACCATGCCCTCGGGACGATGGTTACGAATCCCGCCTGAGGCAATCTCGAAACCATTGCACGCAATGTCATATTGGAACGCCTTGATCGTAAGCGGATCTTGGTTTTGAAGCGCCTCCATACCGCCCTGCGGCATCGAGAACGGATTATGCGAAAAATCGACCTTTTTCTCGTCTTCGTTCCACTCGAACATCGGGAAGTCGACGATCCACGCCAATTCGTAGCGATTCTCATCGATCAGTTTCAGGTCTTGCCCCACCTTGATCCGGGCGGAACCCGCAAACTTAATAAACTTCTCAGGATCGCCCGCGACAAAGAAAGCGGCATCACCTTCCTTGAGGCCCAATTGCTGGCGAACCGCCTCTGTGCGCTCTGGGCCGATGTTGTTGGCGATGGGGCCAGCGCCGCCCGCCTCCCCTTCCCGCCAAAACACATAGCCCAACCCCGGCTGGCCTTCGCCCTGCGCCCAAGCATTCATGCGGTCGCAGAAGGTCCGCTGCCCACCTGTTGGCGCGGGTATCGCCCAAATCCGGTTCTTCGGCTCTTCCAGAATACGCGCAAACACTTTGAAGTTCGAGCCTCGGAAATGCTCCGAGACATCGGCCATCTCAAGCGGCTCGCTGGTATGCGGATTACGAATGCGCAAATCGGGCTTGTCCGAGCCATATTTATCCATCGACACGGCATAAGGAATACGCGGCCATGGGCTAGGCGTTACCGCTTTACCATTGCCGAACTCGCGGAAAATGCCGCCAATCACGGGCTCGACGGCTGCGAAAATATCTTCCTGCTCGACAAAACTCATTTCCAAATCGAGCTGATAGAATTCCCCCGGCAAACGGTCGGCGCGGGGGTCTTCATCGCGGAAACAAGGCGCGATCTGAAAATAGCGGTCAAAACCCGCCATCATCAAAAGCTGCTTATACTGCTGCGGGGCCTGAGGCAGTGCGTAGAACGTGCCAGGGTGAATGCGCGAAGGCACCAAAAAGTCACGCGCGCCTTCCGGCGAGGAGGCCGTCAAAATCGGCGTTTGGAACTCGTTAAAGCCCTGCTCCTTCATCTTCAACCGCATGGCGTCTACTACTTTGCCGCGCGTCATGATGTTGGCGTGGAGTTTCTCACGGCGCAAATCGAGGAAGCGATATTTTAGCCGTGTCTCTTCTGGGAAAGGTTGATCGCCGAACACCTGCACCGGCAATTCGGCGGATGGTCCCAATACCTCAATCGAGGTGACATAGACTTCGATAGCGCCAGTCGGCAGATCGGCGTTCTCGGTGCCGGCCGGACGCATACGCGCTTTACCGTCGCATTTAACGACCCATTCCGAGCGCAAGGTTTCAGCCAGCTTAAACGCTGGCGAATCAGGATCAACCACGCATTGCGTCATGCCGTAGTGATCGCGCAGATCGATAAACAACACGCCGCCATGATCGCGGATACGATGGCACCAGCCGGATATTCGAACGTCTTGGCCTACATCGTTGTCGCGAAGGGCTCCGCAGGTATGGGAACGGTAGCGGTGCATGGTCGTCCTCGTCATAAATATGCGTGAAAGGTTGAGCCGGAGAACGCATGCAGGCGCTGGCCTTGTCAAGTGATAGAGAGAAAACTAGGCATATGCCGTAACTGGCACGTTTCGTGTAAAAGACCTTATTACGGCAACTACGCCGCTGATTCGCGTGTCTGGTTAAAACGAGCTCATGTCCCTCATCACTCAAACGGCAACGCTGCAAGCGGCTTGCTTACGCCTCGCAAAACACTCCTACGTGACGGTTGACACCGAATTCATGCGGGAGACAACGTTTTATCCAAAACTTTGCCTGATTCAGATCGCGAGTGAGGCCGAAGATTATTTAATCGATCCGCTGGACGCAGACCTGGACTTAGCTCCATTTTTTGCGTTGATGCGCGATGAGAACGTCGTCAAAGTTTTCCATTCTGGTCGCCAAGACCTCGAAATTTTATGGAATCTGGATCGTTGCATTCCGCATCCCTGCTTTGATACGCAAGTCGCAGCCATGGTCGCAGGCTATGGCGATAGCGTGTCCTATGAGCAATTGGCCCATGATCTCGCCAAAGCTAAAATCGACAAATCATCGCGCTTTACCGATTGGTCGCAAAGGCCCCTGTCAGAAGCACAGTTGATCTATGCCCGCTCGGATGTGACGCATTTGCGCGACGTCTATAAAGCGCTTGCGGAAAAGCTCGCTGCTTCGGGACGTTCGCATTGGCTTGAGGATGAGATGGCGGTACTGACATCGCCGTCAACCTATGAACTTGATCCAGCAGATGCATGGAAGCGTTTACGCGGTCGTATCCGTAAACCTCGTGAATTGGCTATCCTTATCGAACTGGCCGCTTGGCGGGAGCGCGAAGCCCGCAGCCGAGATGTACCTCGCTCCCGCGTCCTGAAGGACGATGCCATTATGGACATCGCTACGTCCGGTCCCCGCACAGTGGAAGCATTATCAAAATTACGCTCCATTCCAAACGGTTTTGAAAGATCGCGCTCTGGCGCCGAAATCATTGCGGCGGTTGAGCGGGCTTTGGCGGTAGACCCAAAGAAATTACCCGAACTCGAGAAGCAAGATCGCAAGCCCTATAACCCTGCCGCAGTAGAGCTCTTAAAAGTGCTTTTGCGGATGACGAGCGATACCGAAGGTGTTGCAGCTAAGATCATCGCAACGGTCGACGATCTAGAAGCTATTGCAGCCGACGACGAAGCCGATGTACCCGCGCTGCAAGGATGGCGTCGGGAACTTTTTGGCGAAAAAGCACTCGACCTCAAAAACGGTCGCTTGGCCTTAGCTTTTTCGAAAGGTCGGGTTGTAACCGTCAAGCGTTAAGGCATAGCGACCGTTAAAACGGGAGTTCTGCCAACCACTCGAGCCAGCGCACGCAATCGGTTAAAGACCCGCTCACCACCAAGCGGACCAAGATCGGTTGGAATGCGCAATTCCAAATCATCTTTCGCGCAAACCATCGGCGTCCTTGGCAATACGCCCGGCATAGCTGCCGTCAAGAGATAAGCCACCCGCAGCGCCGCGCCCAAGATCCGCGCGCGATCCAGCATCCGGCTGGTCGCCAGTTCGCGCAAGCGCGGGCTCACCTCATCGTCTGACAAGCCCATATGCCGATAGGCCACCGCCAGAGCGAGAAAGATCCGGCCCGGATGATCAACGCCAATGAAACTTGCGTTCGCAATAATGTTTAAGGATTGCTCGCCGCGGTAATCCGGATGGGCCCGCCAGCCGATATCGGCCAGCAAACATGCCGCATGACGAAGGCGCTTTTCTTCCTCTGTTTCTATGATATTGGCCGAGGCCATAAACGCTTCTGTCCAAGCCACGAGTTCTTCGCAGTGTCGGGGTGAGCGAGATCGCAAGACATTGAGATCGCGGGCAGCCGATATCAGAGGATCCTGATCCAGCGAAAACTGGTCTAGCCTTTCAAACAATAGCCCTTCCCGAACCCCTTGCGCGGATATGACGATCTCATTCGGCTTACATTGTTGAATGAGTTCTTCGAGCACTAAGGCACCATAGCTGATCAGCGGACGGCGCGCGGCGGATACAGCTTCAATCGAATCGAGCGTTTCAACGGAAACCCGCTCAATCAATGCCGTAAAATCGGCGGCATCCCGGACCGGGATCACATAATTATGCATCACGTGAAGCGGGTAACCGCGTTGCTTCATATGGAGCCGGGCCAACGAACGCCATGTTCCGCCCACGGCATAAATCGCTTTGCCGCGCGCTGCCTTGAGCTGTGGCAGATGATCAAGTTCTTTCCGAATGATCTTTTGAGCTTTTTTTAAGTTGCCGCCGGAGCGATCCTGTAACGACAACACGCCAATCGGAAGCGTAACACCCTCGCCAAGTGATTGCCCTTTAACATTAATCAATTCGAGCGAGCCGCCGCCGAGATCGGCGACCATGCCATCAGCACGGTGAATGCCGTACGCAACACCAAGCGCTGACAGCTCAGCTTCGCGCTTACCAGAAATAAGATCAACATTACGCCCGATAATCTTGGTGCATTCGGCAATAAACTCAGGCCCATTGCTAGCATCG
>CANCAR010000103.1 GCA_947374125.1 Hyphomicrobiales bacterium
TTGTTCCTCCTTTCAGTAGTTGATTGCGCTGCGAGCTTGAGCGAGTGAGAAGAAGAGCGTCTCGTTTGAGCACTCGTCCCGGAGGCGCCCGCTGAGGCTCTGCCACCGGAACCCTGCTATCCGCCTGCTTAAATATCCCCATAATCTGGGGCTCGCTAAACCTAGTGACCTTCATATGGATGCGGATTATCTCATTACATCATTTCTGTAATTAATATTTATGAATTAGGTTCGTCATTCTCAAACTTGTGTACTGATCAAACAACTACGTGTCGCACTATTGCAATAAATTTTTTTTAAATTACCTTCCCTAAGGTCACTAAGGTTTACAACAAGGAGGGATTGTTCATGATTAAGAAAATCATCATCGCCGGTTTTGTTTTTATTGGAGCGATGTCAGTAACGCAAGCGCGCGACAGCTGGAAATTTGAAGTTACCAATGGTTCATCTGCTGCGGTAAAGCACTTTCGGACAAAGGAAGGCGGATCTTGGTCGAAAAACTGGATTTCTGGCGACAGAATTGAAAGAGGCGAGACCTTTATTATGGATTTTAACCATAGCGACGGCGAATGCGTGGTGCGGACACAGATCACCTTCGTTGATGATACCTATTTCGATTATGATGTCGATTACTGCAAAATTGATGTCATCATCATTCGCGAGAGTGAACTGCTCTTCAAATAAGGGCGCAGGCGAACTACCCCTCGAACGTTTTGGTTGGCGTATCGGATTTTCCAATACGCCAAACGATCCATTTGAGTAATGTATGATTGGCCTTCTGACGCGTTCCCACTCTGCTCTTTAAAGAGTATCTGAGGCCATATTTGCACTCAGACCCGAACCACCTTAAACCCACCGTGATCTATCGCCTCCATGCGGATTCCTGCGGCGTGGAAGGCCTTTAGCGTTGAGCGGTGGCCAATCGAGATCAACGTTGTGCCGGGCAGGCGGTCTTTCAAGATGGAATAGAGCTTGGCCTCGCTGTCCTCGTCCAATGCCGAGGTGGCCTCATCCAGAAACAGCCAATTGGGTTTGGCCAGCAAAGCGCGGGCGACCGCTACGCGTTGTTGCTCGCCGCCAGAGAGACGCTGGGACCAATTCGCCTGTTCGTCGAGCCGGTCTGTCAGTTTCCCGAGGCCCGAGGCGGAGAGCGCGGAGGTTATTTCGGCATCGCTGAACTGGGACTGATCGGCCGGATAGGAGACGCAATCCCGTAGTGTGCCTTGTGGCAGATAGGGCTTTTGCGGGAGCAGTAAGACGCCTGCGCCTGCGGGCAGCACAACTTCGCCCGTGCCATAGGGCCAGATGCCCGAGATGGCGCGCAGCAGCGTTGATTTACCTGAACCGGATGGGCCGGAAATCAGCACCGCTTCACCCGGCTTGAACGTAATATCGGCTTCCACAATGGCAGTGCCATCGGGGAGGGCAAGCTTAAGTTGGCTGGCCCGGATGCTGGTATCGTCCGATCGACGCTGCGCGATCATGGGTGGTTTCTTGCCAAGATGGCGGGCGTTGTCGATGGACGTATCAAATCCGGTTAGACGCTGGATCACGGCGAGATAGGCCGCAACCGAGGTATAGGCATCGATAAAGAAACTGAGTGAGCCTTCCACACGGCCAAAGGCGCTGGCGGTTTGGGTCAGCACGCCTAACTGGATTTTGCCGAGGAAGTAGAAGGGGGCTGCCACCACATAAGGGATCAGCGGGCTGATTTGGCCATAGCCGGCGGTGAACGCCATCAGCATTTTACGAAGCGACACGATAGAGAGGAAGTTACGGATAACGTCGCCGAATTTGCCCATGAGCAGGCCGCGCTCGGCAGGCTCGCCTTTGAGCAATGCGATCTGCTCGGCATATTCCCGTAAACGCGCGAGCGAAAAGCGGAAATTCGCCTCGTATTTTTGCTGGTCGAAATACAGCCCGATAAGTTTGCGGCCAATTAAATGGGTAACAAGCGTACCAAAGCCGGAATAGAGGCACGCGACCCAGAAGAGGAAGCCCGGAATGGCAATCTCGGTGCCGGGAATCGTGAAATTGGCGGAGATCGTCCAGAGGATGATCGAGAAGGAAACGAGCGAGCTTGTGGTCGACAGCAACGAGATCGAAAAGCTGTAGGTACGGCTGATGAATTCATCGACATCATCGGCGATGCGCTGATCGGGGTTGTCGGCCCCGCTGCCTGCGAGCGCCATGCGGTAATGGCTGCCTTCATCCAACCAATCGCTGACATAGCGGGCGGTGAGCCAGCGGCGCCAACGGATCGTCAATTGCGACTGGAGGATATATTCGATGATCGCCGAGACGATGTAGATCGAAGCCCAGAAGAAAAAGACGGTGTAAAGCAGCGACCAGAATACCTCGCTGTTCTTCTCTTGAATGGCGTTAAACCAGTCGCGGTTGAAGTAAGAAAGCCTAACCGAAATTCCGACCTGTGCCTGATTGATCAAAACCAGCAGCACAACGAAGGCGCGCGCCAAGGTTTGTTCGACAATCGAGAAAGCGGGTAGCGGCCAGAGGCGGACGGTGACGATATCACGCCCGTCAAAAAACCGATCGGCGATGCGCATAATGGCGGCAATACCGGGGATGAAGGAAATGCCAAAGATAATGAGGCCAAACACGCCAACGGTGACGGGTAGGCTTTCGGGCAAAGTGAGTGCTTCGAGCGCTGCGGGCCAAAGCTCATGAGAAGCAAGCGTAACAACCGCACCAAAGACGAGAAACTCAGTGGCGAAGATCGCCGCGAATATCTGCAAAAACCGCGATAAGTTTACCGAACGCCAAGTGGTAACCGATAAGAGCACGCCTACAATGCCAAGGCCAATGGCTTGAACATCGCTGCCCGACAATCCGAGACCGAGCGAGACAAGCGAGAAAAGGGCGATAGCAAGGGCAAGTAGGCGCATGGGAATCCGTCGGGTTATGGCTATAGGGCGAAGATACTTAGCACGGTTTTAATGCCATAATGAAACGCGAAATGCCCGATAGGGATCAACGGGTCAGAATTGCCCTGACGTCCTTTATCAGTAGAAACAAATGATAGGGGTCTGTCGGGCTCGCCTCGAAATCGAGATTGAGATACCACTGCCTTGCCTCATCATCCTTCGCATGAACAAGCAAAGCTCGAATGCCTGCAATATCGGCAGCTTGTACGGTTCGGAGCAATGCATTTTTCAAGAGCGCCAATCCAAGGCCCCGCCCCTGCTCGGAGCGGTCAACGGCCAAGCGGGCAATCAACATGACGGGGATAGGGTGCTTCGCTAGTCCTTTTCGAACACGGTCAGACACTTCTGCATGATCGACTCCCCCGACGCATAGGCTGTAATAACCAACCACGCGATCAGTCCCACGGCATACGACATAGGTTTGGGTAGCTCCCGAATGTTGGCTGACGAGTGCAAACCGCTTGAGGAACTGGTCGAGTGCCGGTTTGCCGCAGTCGAAGCCATCGACAAAATGACGGGACGACAATTTCTCAATCGCGTCGAGGCGACGGGAAGCGTCCGTCACTCCAGCACACCTCTTTCAAGCAACAGGCGGGATAGGCGGGGTTTGGACATTACGGGCCGGTCTAACACGTCCTGAAACGCCGACCATTGCGCGTCGTTGAGTAGAAACAAGCGGCGGTCGATCAACGCTCCCTCGGCGGCAGCAATTCCGGCTTCAAGCAAAAATTCGGTTACATTTTTGTGCGATGAGGTTGCCGCACGCTGCAACAGCGCTTTCGTACTCGGCGTGGTGCGCACCTCAATCCGCTCGGATTTGGCTTCACTGGTGAGCATCTGAACCTCTTTCATTTCATTCGCGTATCATACGTACGATGAACGGACAAGTTTTTCTTGTTTTGATGGACGGATTCTCACCGGCTTTTGAACGGCTTGAAGTATAATGATATCCATCATAGGATATCTTTCATTCGCAAAGTGATTGTGGAGTGTGTGATGCAGGTATCTAAATGGGGCAATAGTCTTGCAGTCCGATTGCCTAAAAAACTGGTCGAAGAGCTTGGTCTTCAGCAGGGTGATACATTATCGATTCTTGCTGCACGCGATCACACAATTGAGGTGGAAACCCAACTCACGCGTCGTAAGAAGGCGCTGAAGCGGATGGCGGAGCGCGAATGGACGAGGCCAGACGGTTATCGGTTTGACCGTGAGGAGGCCAATGAGCGGTGAGTGCCTTTTTCGATACGAATATTATCGTTTATGCTCAAGAGCGCGGCGAGAAGGGCAACATCGCGCGTGCGCTTCTGGCTGAGGGCGGTTATTTATCCGTTCAGGTTCTAAACGAATTCGCGTCCGTTAGCTCGCGTAAACAAGGCCGGACATGGTCTGAGATCGAAGAGGCTTTGAGTGATCTTCTCGCTCTTGTTAGGCCACCTGTATCGATAACGATTGATCTTCATGATCAGGCGCGGCGGCTTGCTTCTGAGATAGGTTTTTCGTTCTATGACGCACTGATCGTGGCAGCAGCGATCGGGGCGGGATGTCAAAATTTATATTCAGAAGACATGCAACATGGCCGAACCATTGGACCGTTAACGATCATTAATCCGTTCTTGGAATAGGACGGCACCATTTCCCCTATTTCCCAACCCCCTTAAACACCCTTACCTCGGCCAGTAGCCGCGCGAGCGCGCAGGAGACGACGCGGCTTTCGAGCGTATCGGCGCGGCTCGTGAGGATCACGGGGACACGCGCGCCGACGACGATTCCGGCGGCTTCCGCATGGGCCATGAAGGAAAGCGTTTTGGCCAAAATATTGCCCGCCTCGATATCAGGCACAACAAGTACATTCGCTCGGCCTGCTACGGGCGATATAATGTGTTTTTGCGCTACCGCTCCCATATCGATGGCGTTGTCGAGTGCCAAAGGCCCGTCGATCAGCGCGCCGGTAATCTGGCCGCGATCGGCCATTTTGCACAGGGATGCGGCATCAAGGGTGGATTGAATGGCGGGATTGACCATCTCGGTGGCCGAAAGCACGGCTACTCGCACCTCGGATAGGCCTATGGCATGGGCAAAGTCGATGGCGTTTTGGACGATATCGGCTTTCTCGTGCAGATTTGGCGCAATGTTGATGGCCGCATCGGTAACGAGGAGGGGCTCAGTATGATGTGCGGTGGCCATGACGTAGCAATGGCTGATGCGGCGCTCGGTTCGTAACCCATTGGCGGGATTAATCACCGCGGACATCAACTCATCGGTATGAAGGCTGCCTTTCATCACCGCGTCGGCCTTGCCCTCGCGCACCAGCGCCAGGGCTGCATCGGCGGACGCATGGCTGTGGGGTGTGTCGATGATGGGCCATGGCACGGGGTCAAGGCCCGCTTCCTGCGCCGCTTTGCGGATCTTGGCTTCTGGGCCTACCAGCAATGGATCAATCAGACCCTCCTTGACAGCCGCGGCAAGGCTTTCGAGCGTTAAGGCATCGCAGGGATGGACGACTGCCAGGCGCAAGGCCGGCTTCTCTTTGGCACGGAGAAGGAGCGCTTTAAAGACCGGGTGCATGGCGTTCCACTCCTTCATTCACGCCGTTGCGCTGGACCGCGCTGAAACACGGGCGTGCCAGCTTGCGAGATGCTCCATTTCATCAGGCACCTTAGTCCGCGTCGGTTTCATGAAATCAAGGGCACAAAGCGCTGTGATATCGGCAATTGAAAAGACGTCTCCCGCCAGATAGGGGGAATACGCAAGCGCCTGATTCAGGAGCGCAAGGCCCGCGAGTATTTTTGGCTTATTCGCCTCGCCCCAATCGGCAATTTGCGGCACTTCATGGGTGGCCATACCCGGATGGAGGTGGCGGAACACATGCGTGATCGGCACGAAAACCTCAAGCTCCGCGCGGCGGTTCCACATTTCGACTTTGGCTTGTTCAACGGGTGTGCGGCCGAACAGAGCTGGCTCCGGCTGAATGGCTTCGAAATAGCGGCAGATGGCAACCGATTCCGTGATGATGGTGCCATCGTCTAGTTCAAGCGCAGGCGTACGTTGTAAGGCGTTCACGTGAGCGAAATCTGGCTGGCGATGCTCGAACCGTGCCAGATCAACGAGCACGCGGGGAACCTCGATCTCCTTTTCATGCAGGAAGATCCGGACTCGACGGGGATTAGGCGCTCGCACGCTGTCATAGAGCTTCATGGGATGTTCCAACGGTTAGAGAGCGACGTTTTCATGGTCGATGCACGGCGTCAACCGCTGTTTACGCCAATTTTAGTTCAATTTGAGCGTTTAATTCAGTCGGACCTTAACCGCTGGTTGTTAGGGTTTGATGGATTGAAGAAGGTGATTGTCAATGATCCTGGATTTTCGCCATGTGATCGTGAGAGCTCAACGTGCCACCCGCGTCGCCTTTGGCGTGGCTGGTGCAGTGCCCTCCGTTTCGGGCGTTGCCAATTGGACGGCGCGGAGTTTTGACGATGAACTCCTGATGACCTTCGCGCGCGCACGGCCCAAGGCGATTTTACTGCAACTTCTCATCCTTTTGCCGATTTTGGGAGCAAGCGCGCTGGGACCGCCGCTTCTACCGGTTCCTATTGGCGCGTTTCTGATTGGTGCTGGCCTTGCCGCCTCGCTTTTCTTGGCCGATCATTGGCCAAAAATAAACCGGCGGACAGCACAATGGGTTTTTTTGGCTCTTGAGGCTTTGCATGGCTCGGGTTGGGCGCTGTTAAGCCTAAACCCACCAGTGCCCGATGCGATTCCGGATAGCACCTTTTTAGTGTTTATTCCGGTGGCGCTTGGTGGATCGGCGCTGGTGTTTTCATCCGCCATCAAAGGCACGATGGCAGCCCAGTTGCTGCCTATGTTGTTGGCAGATGGCATAGCCTTAATGGTTGGAACGCATCGCCTACCAAGCGAAACGCTTGTTCTCTCCATCGTGGTCATCGTTTTCTTTCTTTATCTGGCTGGCCGCATCACGGAGGCAACGCGCGACCATTTGATCATCCGCGCGGAAAAAGATGCCCTCATTGCCGATTTGGAGCAGGCCAAAGCCCATTCGGATGAAGCGCGTCGCCGGGCGGAAGAACTCAATCTTGCTAAGTCGAGGTTCTTGGCCACGATGAGTCACGAACTGCGCACGCCGCTGAATGCGATTTTGGGCTTCTCTGAGGTGATGGAAGCCGAGCTTTTGGGGCGCCACAGGGTAAAGGCCTATCGCTCCTATGCGCGCGACATCCACGAAAGCGGACAGATGCTGTTGGGCATTATTGACGAGGTGCTGGACCTCTCCCGCATCGAAGCAGGGCGGTATGAGCTGGTTGAAAAACCGTGTCAATTGGCTGATTCCGTTTCCGAATGCGCGCATCTTTTGCAGATGCGGGCGCATTCGCGCGGTGTTGTGATGATGATGATGGTCGACCCCGAATTGCCGCCGATTTTGGCCGATGAGCGGGCCTTGCGCCAGATCACGTTAAACCTCTTATCCAACGCGATTAAGTTCACGCCCTCTGGTGGGGATATTTCCATCCGCGTGGGGCGCGTGCCGAATGGCGAGCAATTTATCCAAGTGACCGATACGGGCCCCGGCATTCCGGCGCATGAAATTCCGATTATCTTGGAAAGCTTTGGCCGTGGTTCCTTGGCGGTAAAGGCAGCCGAGCAAGGCTCCGGCCTTGGTCTGCCAATTGTGCGCGGGCTTGTGGCGATGCATGGCGGCGAATTCTCGATCCAATCGCGCGAGGGCGAGGGGACGTCCGTCACGGTTACGCTGCCGAAAGAGCGCGTTTTGACGCCAACGCCCACGCGCCCGAAAGTCGTGCGCTCGCGGGCGGCGGCTTAATCAATCCGCGCGGTCATCCACCTTCGCCTCGCCAAAGGTTGCCATGCCGTCATGGCACGCGGCTGCGGCTTTAATGACCCCAATTGCGAGAGCGGCGCCCGAGCCTTCGCCCAAGCGCATGCCGAGATCGAGGATTGGCTTCTTGCCGAGCCGCGCCAGCACATCGCGATGCGCGCCTTCGGCTGACGCATGGCCCGCCATGCAGTGGTCAAGCGTGCGGGGATTAACGGCGTGAAGAATAGCGGCAGCGGCGGTTGCGACATAGCCGTCGATCACCACCGGAATACGCTCCATACGGGCGGCAAGAATAACGCCTGCCATGGCCGCAATCTCGCGTCCACCAAGGCGACGAAGTACTTCCAGCGGATCGTGCAAATGGGCTTTGTGGAAGGCGAGTGCTGTTTCAACCGCCGCGATTTTGCGCTTTAGGCCCTCATCATCCACGCCCGTGCCACGCCCGACCCAATGGGCGGTGTCGCCTCCGTAAAGCGCAGCATAGATGGCGGCCGAGATCGTGGTGTTGCCGATGCCCATCTCGCCAATGCCAACAAGATCGTGCCCGCCGCCAATGGCCTCCATGCCGAAGGCCATGGTGCCGACGCAGGTTTTCTCGTCCATCGCCGCTTCAACGGTGATGTCGCCGGTGGGGAGTTCAAGCGCCAGATCATAGGCCTTGAACCCGATATCGAAGGTTTTGCAAATCTGGTTGATCGCCGCGCCGCCTGCACCGAAATTGTCTAGCATTTGCTGGGTGACACTCGCCGGATAGGGCGATACGCCGCGCGCGGCGACGCCATGATTGCCCGCAAATACGGTAACCAGCGGGCGCATGATCGCGGGCCGCGATTTACGTTGCCAAGCAGCAAGCCATTCGACGATTTCTTCCAGACGCCCAAGGCTGCCCGGCGGCTTGGTGAGGAAGCGGTCCCGCGCGCGTACGGCTTCGACGGATTCGAGATCGGCTTCGGGCATTTCAGAAATGACGCGGCGGATATCGTCGAAGGGATTGGGGGAGGAGGACATCAGGAGACTCGCACAAATGGTTTTAATCAGGGTGCGCTCTTAGACGCTTTGGGGAGCGAAGGTGCAAGTGTAAATGGGATCGATCACGCAAGAAAAAAAGATCGATCTTCCTACCCCCTGAGGGGGAAGGTGTCGCGGGACGCGACGGATGAGGCACTAGTGTCTACCGATTGCGGCCCTTCGCTTTCGTTCAGGGCGTTCGTCGTTCAAAAAGGTCCACCGGACCTTTTTGTTTTGCTAACGCAAAACCACTCCTTACCCCTCACCCGACCCGCTTCGCGGGCCACCCTCTCCTTCAAGGAGAGGGATGCTTAATGGAATTTTCTCAAAACCCCACATCCAACCGTTGCAGCCCGTGAAAATGATACGCATCGCGATAAACTGGCTTTCCCTCTAACCTCAAACCCGGCAATCGCTCAAACAGCACCTTCAACGCCACCCGCATCTCTAATCGTGCGAGTGGCGCGCCGACGCAGAAATGGATGCCGCCGCCGAAGCTTTGTTGGGGGTTGGGTTCGCGGGTGGGGTCGAGCTGGTCCGGATGGGGGA
>CANCAR010000104.1 GCA_947374125.1 Hyphomicrobiales bacterium
CCAAAAGAACTGCCTCCCGACGAAACGGGGCTCTGGCTTGGTCCCGGGGCGCATTTGGTGCATTACCCCATTCGCCGTGGTGAACTGATCAATCTTGTGGCGGTCACATCTGATCCTGAAAACGAGCCGGGCTGGTCACGCCACGGGGATGCCGCCAAAATCATAAAGCGGCTAGAGAGCTGGCATCCGATAGCGCAGAAAGCCATCGCGGCGGTGGGCGATTGGACCATCTGGTCCCTCTATGACCGCCCTCCCCGCCAGCAATGGAGCCATAATCGCGTCACGCTTTTGGGCGATGCCGCTCATCCTGTGCTGCCCTTTTTGGCCCAAGGCGGCGCGCTGGCTATTGAGGATGCTGCCGTCCTAGCCGATGAGATGGTCCACTCGCCAGCCGACCCAGCGGCAGCATTTTTGAGATATGAAGCCCGCCGCAAGCCTCGTTCGGCGCGCGTTCAAGCCGCAGCACGGCAAAATGGATCTCTGTTTCATTTAAGTTGGCCTTTTTCCATTGCCAGAGATTTTACCATGCAACGAACAAATATTTCTGATCGATATGATTGGTTATATGGTTGGGGTATCACTTAATTTATGTATGGTAACTCTTTAGGTAAATTTTAAATGAAAAATATGTACTATGATATTACGAGCTTCACGTTTGAAGACGATCAATTTGCTCTAGAGAATATTGAATTGAATCGTCATTTATTTGATAAAATTGAATCCAATCGAATTGATCTCATAAACTTCGGTAATCGTAACGGCATATTCATCGCTCGATATGCGACCCATGACGCTTTTCTTCGTGGGCGCGCCGTTAGTCAGCAGATTTTTGGCACCTTGGTTGGTAATCAAGCCGTCGATATCGACACACTACAATGGCACGAAGGGCAGGCGTTTATTACGCTTTGACAAGTCCTTCATAAACGCCGATTCTTTGAGGCCTTGGGCGGGCATCATGCCCACCAAAGCCATGAACAAGGATCGGCTATGCCATCGGCAAAAGACCAACTGAATGCCTTGCGAGTAAAGCCCGGCGATAAGGTCGATTTAGACGCGATTGATCCTGCTGACACTAGCGTTGTGGGCGCTTCTGATGCCGCGCGTGCTGATTTAGCTGAGACCGTCGAAGCCATCAATCTTCTGCAAGATTGCCTTTATGCCGAAGGCCAACGAAGCCTGCTCGTCATTTTACAAGGCATGGACACCAGCGGAAAGGATGGCACCGTGCGCGGCGTATTTAACCCAACAGGCCCCATGGGCGTCACGGTCCAACCCTTCCGCAAACCATGTGGCGACGAGTTGATGCACGATTATCTATGGCGCGCCCATCTTGCCGCACCGCGGAAGGGCACGATCGCGATTTTTAACCGATCACACTATGAAGACGTGCTTATCACCAAAGTACGTAAACTATCCCCCCATAGCGAAATTGAAAAACGCTATGAGCAGATTAATAATTTTGAAAAGATGCTGGTTGAGAACGGCACCGTCATCCTCAAATTCATGCTTCATATTTCAAAAGACGAACAAGGCAAGCGCTTGCAGCAGCGGCTAGACGAGCCCGATAAACAATGGAAATTCCAACCGGCCGACCTAGAAGATCGGAAGGCATGGAAAGATTTCATGAATGCCTATGAAATCATGCTCTCGAGATGCTCCACGCCGTGGGCACCCTGGCATGTGATTCCTTCCGATCGTAAATGGGCGCGCAATGCGGCCATTGCTAAAATTGTACTATCGACCCTTCAGGCCATGGACCCGAAATATCCCAAACCAGACTGGAAGCCCGGAGACTTTGTCATCGACTGACATAGCCAAGTCACAAAAGTCATATGCATAATAGGCGATTGTATTGATCGATCTGGCTTGCGCTTTTTTAAAAAATGGCCACGATCAAAACGTTTAAACAACTGGAAGTTGTGTTTATGATTCGCTTTTCAACCTTGGCACTTGTCACCCTTGCAGCAATCATATGCTTGATTGGCTATCCGCTTCACCCTGTGGTTGCGGTGGGCTTTTGGATTTTTATGCCTCTAACGGTAATGGGTTTCTATCATTTGGTGCAGACAAAGCACAGTATTTTGCGAAATTACCCAGTCATCGGGCTAGCGCGTTTCTTCTTGGAAAGCACGCGCAAGGAAATGCGGCAATATTTCATCGAGAGCGATACGGACGGCACACCTTTCAGCCGAAACAAGCGGTCGATTGTCTATCAACGAGCAAAAAGACAACTGGATAAGCGGCCCTTCGGTACCATTCTGGACGTTTACCAATCGGGCTTTGAATGGCTGACCCATTCAATGGTGCCCAAGCGCCCCGATCCAGCAAGTTTTCGGATAAACATCGGTGGCCCCGATTGTTTAAAGCCCTATTCGGCGTCGGTATTTAACATTTCCGCCATGAGCTTCGGATCGCTGAGTGCCAATGCGATTAAAGCGCTCAATAAAGGCGCGAAAATCGGTGGCTTCGCACATGACACCGGCGAAGGCAGCATTTCGGTGCATCATCGGGAATTCGGTGGAGATCTGATTTGGGAATTAGGCTCCGGCTATTTCGGCTGCCGCAATCCTGATGGCTCGTTCTCCGCGGAAAAATTCGCTGCCCAAGCGTGTGATCCGCAGATCAAGATGATCGAAATCAAACTCAGCCAAGGCGCTAAACCCGGCCATGGCGGCGTGCTTCCCGGCGCAAAAGTAACCGCCGAAATCGCCGAAGCCCGTGGCGTTCAGATTGGCGAAGATTGTATCTCGCCTGCCTCGCATCCTGCGTTTTCGACGCCCCGGGAGCTGATCAGCTTCATCGTTGAACTCCGCCGTCTCTCCGAGGGTAAGCCGATTGGGTTCAAACTCTGCATCGGTGAAAAGAGTGAATTCATGGCGATGTGCAAAGCCATGGTAGAAACCGGTGTGACGCCTGACTTTATTGTCGTCGATGGTGCCGAAGGCGGCACCGGTGCTGCACCGCTCGAATTTACCGATCATATGGGCATGCCCCTGCGCGATGGGCTGAATTTCGTTCATTCGACGCTCATTGGCCTAGGATTGCGCGAACGGATCAAAATTGGAGCTGCAGGTAAAATTACCTCCGCCTTTGATATGGTGCGCGTCATGGCACTGGGTGCCGATTGGTGCAACGCCGCACGTGGCTTTATGTTTGCGCTGGGCTGCATTCAATCCCAAAGCTGCCATACAGACGAGTGCCCGGTTGGGGTGGCAACGCAAGACAAACTGCGCCAACGGGCCTTAATCGTTCCCGATAAGGCATCCCGTGTCGCTAATTTCCATGCCAACACGCTTCATGCGCTCGCCGAAGTCATTGGCGCGGCGGGTATGACCCACCCGACGGAAATGAAGGCACGGCAGTTGCATCGTCGCATTAGCCCCACCGAAACGCGCGATTTTGAAGAACTCTATCCGGTATTGCCAAGAGGAGCGCTGCTCTCCGGCATCGCAGCCTCGTCGCAGCAATCGCTATGGGAACACGCAAGCGCCGAACGCTTCTCTTAAAAAATTCCCGTTAGGACTTTTTACGCCACACCAAAAGGCCGCTCGTGACGTAGTTAAACACCGCACCCGTCAACGCGCCCGCAAGGCCAGCAACCCACCATTGCTGGCCTTCGGAGAAGATAAGCCGTGCGAGCCCGACATTGGCAATAACGCCAATGCTGCAGCTCGCGGCGAAGATTAAAAATCCCGGCACGAGCGCCCACCCCGAAATCCGGCGATCGCGATAGGTTAAACCGTTATTGAGCAGAAAATTACTCAGCATAGCAACAAAAGTGGCAAGTGTTTGCGCCACATCAAAACCGTAAGCAGGCAGTCCGGCAAGCGCTGCCTTTAGCGCCAAAAGATGCACCACCACGCCGGATGCGCCAACAAGGCCGAACAAGAAAAACCGGATAGGTACCAGCCTGCCGGTCAAATGATGCAGCAAAAAGCCCATATAATCGAACGCAACCCGGGCATCGAGCTTGCTTTCACCATGCTGACGTTCTCTAAAAACGTATGGTGTTTCACGGATAACGAGCGGACGATCGGCTGTCGCCAATAAATCAGCCAAAATTTTAAAACCCTCGGTCGCGAGCTTCGGCGCAGCCGCCTCGACAAGCTCACGGCGGATCATAAAAAATCCGCTCATCGGGTCCTTAACCTCAGACTTAATAACAAGACGGGACAAAAAGCGCCCAAAATCGCTCACCAAGGACCGCTTACCCGACAGACCCGTAATCGCGTGACCTTCGCGCTCACGCGTCGCAATGACGAGATCGGTTCCCGTCGCGCGGATCAGCGCGAGCATCCGCACCAATATGCGCTCATCATGCTGTAAATCGCCATCCATCACGGCGACATACAGTGCACTGGAAGCCAGTATCCCTTCAATGGAGGCACCTGAGAGCCCACGGCGGCCAACCCGGCGGATGCACCGCACGCGCGGGTCCTTGGAAGCAATGGCTTTAACGCGCTCAGCCGTGCCATCGGGCGAATTATCATCAACGAAAATGAGTTCCCAAGCCACATCCTGCAAAGCATCCGCCACAAGGCCAACGAGCAGACCGACATTCTCCGCTTCATTGAACACGGGCACGATCACCGAAAGCTCGGCCACCTTGCCCACACTGCCATCACCTTGCTGAAAAGCCATCATCATCAACCCTATCGCTTGCAACCCTATCGCTTGTCACCCGATTGAGGCGGATAAACATGCGTATAGCCCTGCCAGTCGGTCATGCGCCAGCCCTCCCCGTCGATATCGCAGGAAAGCGGCGCAATCGGCACCTTGCCGTGCCCTCCTGGCAGATCGATCACATACGTAGGCTGAGCGAGCCCGGAAAGAGTGCCACGCAGCGCATCGATCAGCGCCTTGCCTTCCGTGATTCCCGTCCGCCAATGGGCTGTACCGGGGGCTAAATCACCGTGATGAAGGTAATACGGCTTAACGCCCGTTTCAACGAAACCACGCATCAAGGCCGTTAGCGTTGCGACATCATCGTTGACGCCTTTGAGCAAAACGGTCTGGCTGATCAAATAAATCCCTTGCGCCGAAAGTCTGGCTAAGGCGGCGATGGCATCGCTCGTTAATTCGCGCGGGTGATTGGCATGAACAGCAAGCCAAACGCTTTTGCCCGAGGGCGTGAGCGCCCTGGCCAACTCTTCCGTTACCGCTTCCGGCATAACGACGGGCACCCGCGTATGCCAGCGGACGATCTTGATATGCGAAATCGCGGCCAACCGTTCGCCAATCGCGGCCAATCGGCGCGGCGATAGAATTAAAGGATCGCCGCCGGTTATGACCACTTCCCAAATCTCGGAATGCGCGGCGAGGTAGGCGAATGCGGCATCCAGCGCCAGCTCCGATAACATCTCGCCTTTATCCGGCCCCACCATTTCGCGGCGGAAGCAAAAACGGCAATAGACCGGGCAAATATGCACAAGCTTTAAAAGCGCCCGGTCAGGGTATCGATGCACAATGCCCTCGACGGGAGAGTGGATGGCGTCGCCAATCGGGTCAGCCTGTTCCTTGGGCGTAATCTCCAGCTCCCGATGATCAGGCAGGAACTGCAAGCCGATGGGATCGTTCGGATCATTCGGATCGATGAGCCTCGCCATCGCATCGGTTATGCCAATGGCGTAGCGCTCGGCCACCGGCAAAAGCGACTCCCGTGCCGCCTCGGCAACAAGGCCTGAACCAACGAGATCGTCCAGCGAGCGGAGAATTTTAGTCAAACGGTCTACCACTATGTTGAAGTGGAATGGTGCGGACAGCGGGAGTCGAACCCGCACAGTATTACTACCGAGGGATTTTAAGTCCCTTGCGTCTACCAGTTTCGCCATGTCCGCCAGCCGCGAGAGGAGCGACTAAATCAAAGGGTTACAGAAGCGCAGTCTATGCGGCAAGGGGGTTGCCACCGAGAATGCACTTCTCTTGAGGAGAAAACCCCTCTACTCGCGCCGCTGATCCGGCGGAACAGCCTCTGCCATCAATGTTGCAAGCGCCTCATCAAGTGTCATCATGGTCTGATCCGGCGATCCAAAGCGACGGATGGACACCGTCCGCTCAGCAGCCTCTTTGCGCCCGACAACCAGCAAGACCGGAACCTTGGCGAGCGAATGTTCGCGCACTTTATAGGTGATCTTTTCATTGCGAAGATCGGCCTGCACGCGAATACCTGCCTTTTTCAGCGCAACGGTTACCTCATGCGCATAGTCGTCGCCATCTTGCGTGATGGTGGCAACAACGGCTTGAATGGGCGCGAGCCAGAGCGGAAAATGCCCCGCAAAATGCTCAATCAAAATACCGGTAAACCGCTCCATCGAGCCGCAAATCGCGCGATGGATCATGACAGGAACCGTTTTTGCGCCATCCTCGCCGATATAAAACGCGCCAAAGCGCTCGGGCAGGTTGAAATCGACCTGCGTCGTGCCGCACTGCCAGTCCCGCCCGATCGCATCGCGCAGCACATATTCAAATTTTGGCCCGTAGAAAGCGCCCTCGCCCGGATTGATCGAGGTCTCAATCAATCCGCCCGATTGCGCTTTGATCTGATCCAGAACCTTGGTCATCACCTCTTCGGCCCGATCCCATAGAGCATCGCTGCCAACGCGCTTTTCTGGACGGGTCGAAAGCTTCACCACGATTTTATCAAAGCCGAAATCCTTATACGTCGTCAGAATCAGATCATTGATCGCGAGGCATTCCGCCTCCATCTGCGCATCGGTGCAGAAAATGTGTGCATCATCTTGCGTGAAACCACGAACGCGCATCAACCCGTGCAACGCGCCCGATGGCTCATAGCGGTGAACCGCACCGAACTCAGCCAAGCGAAGGGGCAAATCGCGGTAGGATTTCAGCCCGTGCTTGAAAATCTGCACATGGCCCGGGCAATTCATCGGCTTGATCGCAAAAATGCGCTCATCATCGGTATCATCACCGGCCGACTTCGCCATGAACATGTTTTCTTTATACCAACCCCAATGGCCAGACGTTTCCCAAAGCGATTTATCGAGAAGTTGCGGCGCATTCACCTCGTCATAGCCAAGATGGCCGAGACGACGACGCATATAGGAGATCAAGGATTGAAACAGCGTCCAACCCTTCGGATGCCAGAACACGGTGCCCGGACCTTCTTCCTGGAAATGGAACAGGTCCATTTCGCGACCAAGCCGACGGTGATCGCGCTTCTCCGCCTCTTCGAGCTGATGAAGGTAGGTCTCGAGATCGTCCTTCGTCGCAAAGGCCGTAGCATAAATACGCGTCAGCATCGGGTTATTGCTGTCGCCACGCCAATAGGCCCCCGCCACCTTCATCAGTTTGAATGCGTCGCCGATTTTTCCCGTTGAGGTCATATGCGGGCCACGGCAGAGGTCCAACCAGTCGCCTTGCTTGTAGACCTTCAGATCTTCGCCGGGCGGGATGGCGTCAACAAGTTCAACCTTGAAGGCCTCGCCGCGCGTTTCAAACAGGCTGCGGACATCTTCGCGTTTCCAAATCTCTTTCGTGAACGGCTTGTCGCGCGCGATGATTTTTCTCATCTCTGCTTCAATGGCCGGGAAATCATCCGGCGTAAAAGGCTCAGCGCGATAAAAGTCGTAATAGAAACCGTTTTCAATGACAGGCCCAATGGTCACCTGCGTACCCGGCCATAGCGACTGAACGGCTTCAGCGAGCACATGGGCGCAATCATGGCGGATCAATTCCAAAGCGCGCGGATCATCGCGACCGACGAACTCGATTTTAGCATCCGAGGCAATTGGATCGTTCAAATCGGCCACAACGCCATTAAGCGCCATGGCGACTGTGCGTTTGGCGAGTGAGGGCGAAATGCCCTTGGCAATCTCAAAACCAGTAATTCCCGGCTCGAAAGGCCGTTTTGCCCCATCGGGAAATGTCAGGTGGATCATCGTCTCGTCTCCTGGCTCACTCCCGCGAACCACGCGGGTAAGCCCATACCGGGGGTCAATCAATGCTGCGGTGGGTCGCCCGGTTCGACGGCCTCGCAACGATACGCGGGGCCCGTATTGCACGTCCGCCAACGTCCATAGTTCCACGGCATATACCAGCGAGACCGATCGGGCAATTCGTCGGGCACAAGATCAAGACCGGAGGTTCCAAAGGGTTGGCACCGACAGAGCCGGGCCAAACCAATCCATCCACCAGTCCACAGGCCATAGCGACCAATCGACTCGTCCATATAATGCGAACAGGTCGGCAAGTGCCTACAATGGCGGCCAAAAACGCTCGATAGGGTTAATTGATAGATCCGGATTAGCCCACGGGCGATCCATGCCGGCAGCCCAATTAAACGCGTAAAAGCTTTAGAGGGTTGCATACGGGTTAATACTTCCGTAGAAAGGTGGCTGAAAGGCGGCTTTTGCCGCGGCCAGAGACAGATGGATGACGTTGACGGTTCTGACTGATCGTAGTCTAATTAGCATGGTGAAAGCGACGGTTTTCGTCGCCTTGCTGGGTACTTCTGCGCAAGCTGCAGAGTTCGTCAATCCGGGCTGGTTGATGGCGGTCAATGGTAAGGCGATCACAACGCCGAGTTTTCCGGGTTCGGAACGCTATAGCTTTGTGAGTTTTCCTGCCATTAGCGTTGAAGCGCCCGACATGTCCGACCATCTGGTGGGCCGAGACGAGACGTTAAGTCTCGTACTGTTTAGCCCAAATCCTGCTATCGCCATCGGTGCTGTTGGTCATTATGACGCGCAGCGAGCTGGTCAAAGCGCTCTTTCGGGCAATGATAAGCGTTGGGCCGTTGAACCCGGCGTTTTCGCCGAATATTGGCCTGCAGCCGATGCGGTCCGGATCCGGGGTGAAATTCGCCTCGGAACAGATGGCTTGGCTGGAATGACAGGTAGCCTCGGTGCAGATTACGTCCAACGTATCGGAAAATTCGTCCTCGCTGCAGGCCCGCGTATGGCTTTGAGCGGTACAGATTATTCGTCAGCTCAATATGGCGGCGATTACGCCAATCTTGGCGCATCGGGTGGCTCTATTGATGCACGTAGCTTTGGCGCAGCTGGACTTGTAAAATTCGCCGTTGGCCAAAACTGGTCAACATCGGTTTTTGCAAATTATGACCGGGTGATGATGACGAGCACCTCAGCAACGGGCGCTAAAACACCGGTTCTGAATGACGAAGTTCGCGTTGGCGCGACACTCAACATCAATTTGACGCCGCCCGCTCGCTGATCATATCCGAGGCGAGGCTCTCAAAATCCTTAATCGCCTGAACAACAGCGTCGAACGTCAAAAGCGTCGACGCATGCCGTGCTTTATAGTCCCGAACGGGTTCAAGCACCGCAAGATCGGACCATTTGCCAGTGGGTGC
>CANCAR010000105.1 GCA_947374125.1 Hyphomicrobiales bacterium
TCATCGCCGCCTTCACTCGACGCTGGGCTATCTCAGTCCAATGAACTTCGAGAAGGCGCGCGCGAATGAAAGAAAGGGGCTTGGCGAGGAAGAAGGAAAGGCCGCATAGTCAACCGGTCAAGGGAGACGTCAAACTAGGGCAAGTTCAGGCACCGTGTCGCAGCCTCTCGCAACGGTTCTCGAAATTGCCGCACGATGCCGTCTCAATATTATGATTTCAGGTGGCACAGGGTCGGGCAAAACAACGCTGCTTAACTCGTTATCCCATTTTATCGATCCAGATGAACGCATCATCACCATTGAGGATGCTGTTGAATTGCAATTGCAACAGCGCCACGTGGTACAGCTTGAGACGCGCGCTGCGAATGTTGAAGGTCATGGTGAAATTGATCAACGACAATTAATGCGGAATGCTCTTCGTATGCGGCCAGATCGTATCATCATTGGCGAGGTGCGTGGCCCTGAAGCCTTTGACATGATGCAGGCCATGAATACAGGGCATAACGGCTCGATGTCGACAGTCCATTCCAACTCTGCACGCGACGCCTTAGACCGTATTGAAAATCTTATTCTTATGGGAACAAACAACCTTCCGATGAAGGCTATTCGAACCCAAATCGTCAATGCTCTGGATCTTCTAATTCATGTGGAGCGCATGCGAGACGGGGTTCGACGGGTGACAGAAGTAAAAGAAATTAGCGGCATTGAAGGAGACGTCGTCACACTAGGTAATGTCTTTTCTTTTGTGTCCCACGGACAAACATCGGATGGAAAGCTTCGAGGTGCTTTTGAATCCACAAATTTTAAACCGAGCTTTTTTCCGCGAATTGAATATTTCGGCCTAGCAGAGGCTTTTATGGAGGCGCTAACAGCAGGCGCAATTGCCGTTCAAAATTAACGTTAGAAGAGGCGAGCGCTATGACGATCGTATATCTAGCCGTTTCTCTATTCATCCTGAGCCTCATCAGTCTTTGGGCGAGCGCGCATGAAGAGAGGAAGCGTCGAGTACTCCAGAAAAGCCGCTTGTCGATGCTCAAAGCAAGTGACTCGATAGGACGCCCTGCTCTATCGATCAAGGCAAAAATTTTAAACCCAAGCGATCCGGTTCGATTGGTCATTCGAAAGTTCTATGTTTTCGGCATGAAGCGTTCTTGGGCGATTAAGAGTGATGTCATTCCACGAATGATGATTGGCATTGTTGTAGGTAGCATTGTCTTTTCGATCAGCATTTTAGCTTTCGGCTGGTCACTGCTCTATATTGCACCGCTCAGTTTAGGAGTTTCCTATATAATTCCACGCATCTTTTTGGGCTTAGAACAATCCCGCGGACAACATCAATTCATCAATTATTTTCCAGATGCGGTTGATTCGGTTTGCCGCATGCTTCGGGCGGGGCTGCCCATCAGTACCGCGATCCAATCCATAGCGAACGATGGCCCTCCGACCGTGCGCGATATCTTCAAATCGATGCACGATCAGATGAGAATAGGCATTCCGTTAGACGAGGCGCTAGACAGCAGCAGTACGCTCATTGGTCTCACGGATTTTCGATTTTTTGCGGTTGTCGTTGCCTTACACCGATTTACCGGAGGCAATCTAACCGCCACACTCGAGATGTTATCCGACATTATTCGCAAGCGGCGCGCGGTGCGGCTTAAGGCGAGCGCCTCAACCGGCGAAATACGCGTAACCGCCTACACTCTCGCCGCACTCCCGATCCTCACGACGGGGTGTTTGTTGATCATCAAGCCAACTTATTTAGCGACTCTTTGGGTCGATCCACGGGGACAGATCATCCTTGAAACAGCCGTGGTGCTCTTAGCTCTCGCAGGGATAACCATTCGTTGGATGATGCGAAGCGTGATGACCGAATAAGCTTAGGAACACTATCATGTTTCAATCAGCCGCTTTCGAGACACTGATGACAGGCGGGATCATTGTCATCGGTGCCGGCTTATTGATGATGGGTGCCGCCTTTTTACTGTTGTTTGCGGTACGCGTGTCCATTCGTTCAAAGTTTCGAGCGCGGTTAGGTCTCATTGATACAGAGCGGGAATTTAAGTCGACCATCAAACAAAGCAGTAAGGCCTTTATTGCCGAGCGTGTTTCCGGCACTCATTTAGGTTTAAGCGAAGCAGAGCAACGACAGATTATTTTAGAGTTTAAGCGCTTTGGCATATCACCCGCTAATGCAGCCTATACGTTTGTCATATTTCGACTGATCTGTTCGATGGTATTAATTGTATTGATCATCAATGGCCTAAGCTATTTTATGGCCAGTTCTGTTCCCCTTGGCCTTTTATTGGTGGCGTTTTTTGTCGGTGGGATTATTGGATGGCTCGCGCCTCTGCTCTATATTGATTACCGACGCAAAAAATGGAAAAAGGCTATATTATTGGGCCTTCCGGACGCGTTGGAGTTGTTGGTTGTTTGTGTTGAAGCGGGGCTCTCGCTGCAAGATGGCTTGGAGCGTGTAACCCGGGAACTTGCAGATTCTCGTCCAGAACTGAGTGCCGAGCTATCGATGACTTGGGCGGAGGTCAGTATCCTGCCTAACCGAACACCAGCCTTTGTTAATTTGTCGCAACGCATCGACATACCAGAAGTTAATGCGGTGATCAGTATTCTTACACAAAGCCTCGAATTGGGCACGGCCCTTTCACAATCGCTCCGCTTCGGGGCGATTGAATTGCGCAACCATCAACTTTTAATGCTTGAAGAACAGGCGAGTAAATTACCTGCGTTGATGACGATCCCTGTCATCGTCTTCATCATGCCAACGATATTTTTGATCATCGGTGGACCCGCGATCATCCAATTGATCGATATTTTTTCAAACATGTCACGTTAGGTTATAGGCATTCGGACGGATGTAGTTTTCTGACGAAAAAATGCATAATTTACAGTGACATGAAATTTTTTGAGGTGGCTAAGGCCAACCTTAGTTGACTCGATGATAGGAGCACTATGCCATGCTTATTGATCCTAAAAATCTAGCCGGAACATCCGTTAATACATTCACGGATAATTTTAATAGTTTCAGCATGTGGAACGGTACAACCGGGACATGGGAAACCTCTTATCCTTGGGCACCCGCGAGTGGGGGCACAAATCCGCCAAACAAGGAATTGGAATGGTATATTAATCCAGCCTATGCGCCGACGAATTCGGTAAATCCCTTCAGCGTTTCGAATGGTGTGTTGACGATCACGGCCAACCCAGCCTCACCCGCGATACAAGCCATTACCGGGCTCCCTTACACATCGGGCATCATCACAAGCTATCATTCTTTTGCGCAAACCTACGGCTATTTCGAGATGCGAGCGCAATTGCCAACCGGACAAGGCATTTGGCCGGCATTTTGGCTCTTGCCTACGGATCAGTCTTGGCCGCCCGAAATCGATATTATGGAGATGCTCGGGAGCGAACCAACAACCTTGCAAATGTTCATCCATTATGACGGCAACCTAACGGCCGGAGGTGTGGTTAATGCGGCAGGCATGACCACGGGGTTTCACACCTATGGCTTAGACTGGGAAAAAGATTACATCACTTGGTTTTTCGACGGCACCGCTGTCGCCCGTCAATCAACACCTTCGGGCATGGATAAGCCCATGTATATTCTAGCGGATTTGGCCGTCGGCGGGTCGTGGCCTGGCAGCCCAAACTATACAACACCCTTTCCATCACATTTCCAAATCGACTACATCAAGGCTTATGCAGCGCTACCCGGTGTGCCCGTAATTCAAGCGTTGTTTGACTTACCGCATACACCTACTACCACTCATCTTATCGTCGGAAATTCTGGCAATAATGTTTTAACTTCTAGCCAACCCAACACCTATTTCGACTCCTGGGGCGGCAATGACACGATGACAGGACTGGGCAACGACGTCTTTGAGGTATACTCATCAAAATGTGTCGTCAAAGAAGCGCTTTATTCACTCGGCATTGATACCGTACTCAGTGGTGCCAAAAGCTTTGTTTTACCCGCCAATGTTGAAAATATCACGCTGATTGGCAATGGCGGTAATCCAGCTAACGGATCACAAAGCGCAACCGGTAATAGCCTCGATAATTTGATGATCTCGAATTCAACGAGCTACGGCAATACCATGAATGGTATGGCGGGCAATGATGAAATCAATGCAGGAAAAGGCGCTGATATGCTTACCGGCGGCGCTGGCATTGACGACTTTGTGTTCAAGGCTCTGCCCACCAAATCCGGTCATATTACGGACTTCACCGTCGGAACCGATGTGATCGACTTACGGGGTATTTTTAAAACGGCAGGGTATGTCGGCACTGACCCGATCACCGATCATCATCTTATTCTGACGGCGAATTCGAGCGGGGGGACGGATGTCTATTACGACGCCAGCGGAAATCCTGCTGGCACAAAAGTTCAGATCACGACAGTCGATCATGCCTTACCATCCGTACTGCATCTCCAATCCGATATTTGGTACGTATAATTCAGAATCGTCCGAGCTAACAAAGGCGTATGGGCTTTATCTCAAGCTTTGCCGATGGTGATTGTTCTCATGTTGAAGGAAGAATTACTCCCTTGATGCGAGCTTAAACAAAACGCCGTACCCAAAAAAAGGTACGGCGTTTTTAAACGTGGTTGCGGGGATATAGATGCCCCTCTGGCAAAGAGCGGAAAGGTGAAACACGCCCTACGATCAATGCCACTCCGCTTTGGCAGCACCATAATGGCTGAGGTTTAGCGGGTTAAAACGCTGAATATCCTCAAATATTCGCAGTTTAATCAAACGCCGCGCGAATGACAAAATCACCTTCAAATAAAAAATACGGCGCTCAGACCAGAAAATTTTGAAATGTTTCGAACTGGCTCGTGGCTCATTTTCAAATCTTAATCGTCACGGTTTTACTATGCGAATAATGGTGAATGGCTTCAATTCCTTTTTCACGTCCATACCCGCTATGTTTATATCCACCGAAAGGCGTTTGGACTGACATTGTATTCCAGATATTGATGAAGATCTGGCCTGCTTCGATTTCGTCTGCTACCCGCATCGCACGCGAAATATCACGGGTCCAGACTGAACCAATGAGACCATAGGGCGAGTCGTTCGTGATCTCGACCGCTTCAGCCTCCGTGTCAAAAGGAATGGCAACGAGTACAGGGCCAAAAATTTCCTCCTGCGCGATCCGCATGGAGTTATCGACATCCTTGTAAATTGTTGGCTTGATGTAAAATCCGTTTTCCTGATCTTTGACCTTCGCAATCTCGCCGCCGGTCAAAACATTTGCACCATCCTCTTCAGCAATCTTGAAATAGGATTGTACGCGCTCGAACTGAGCGGATGTGATGATCGGACCAAGATTCTGTCCCGGTACAACCGACTCAGCTGCCTTTGCTACTTTTTCAAGGAAGGTCTGATAGACGGAACGTTGCACCAACAGACGCGTTCCAGCGGAACAGACTTGACCGGCATTGAGCGTGAAGCCCTTAACAGCCTCTGTGGCGGCAAAATCAAGATCTGCATCTTCGAAGACAATATTGGCCGATTTGCCTCCGAGTTCCAAAGTGAGCGGAATAATTCGGTCTGCAGCAATATGGCCGATCGCACGACCGACAGCGACAGAACCCGTAAACGCAATTTTGCGAATGTCATTGTGACGGACGATGGCTTCACCAACGACAGGGCCGGTTCCGAGGACAACATTGATGACGCCATTCGGAAATCCGACGTCACGCGCCAGTCGTGCAAGCTCAACCGTTGTTTGCGACGTGATTTCGGATGGCTTAGCGACAATTACATTGCCTGCAACAAGAGCCGGCGCGATGGCACGCGCAGCCTGATTCATTGGCAAATTCCAAGGCGTGATAACCCCCACGACACCGAACGGCTCACGCTTTGTATAGACATGCTGCGCCGGCGCGACATCGAGTACCTCGCCTGTCGGAAGATAAACAAGCGACCCATAAAATTCGAAATAATTCGCGCTGCCGTCGACTTCCGCAAGTGCGAGTGCAAGTGGCTTACCGGTTTCAGCGCGTTCAAGTTCGGCCAAGCGATCCTTGTTTGCGCGAATGGCAGACGCCAAAGCCAGCATTAGGCGGCCGCGTTCAACATTGGAGAAATGCCGCCAATCGCGTTTTGCCCGCTTTGCTGCTGCAACGGCAAGATCCACATCGTCCACCGTACCAGACGCAACCCGAACAGTGACTTGCCCCGTCATGGGATTGACGGTGTCGATATAGGTACCACCTGATGATTGGACCGTCTTGCCATCGATGAAGTGATCGACCTGCTGAAGCGCTGTATTTTGGGAATTGGATGTTGAATGCGTCATGTCAGGTCATCTCTCGATCTAGTCTTTTTGTTTCGTCAGTGTTGCTCAGACAAAAGGCCTTTTTGTCGCAACGGATTATAGCACTTCGCGGTAAAGCCTCATCGCGTCTTCATGAGTGAGCTCACGCGGATTGTTTGCAAGGAGCCTTGTGACTTTCATAACGCCACTGGCTAACCCCGGAATGTGTTCGTCGCGCACGCCGAAATCAGCGAGGTGCTTGGGAATTTGAATGTCATTCGCGAGCTGCTTCATGAAAGCGATCGTGTCTTCCGCTGAAGAACTGGCCGCAAGGCCCATGGCGATCCCTGCTTCGGCGAATTTCTTCGGGTTGCCCGGCGTGTTGAAGGTCAGAACGGGGCCCATCATGATGCTGTTGGCGACACCATGCGGGATGTGAAACTCGGCACCGATCGGATAAGCAAAGGCGTGAACAGCGGTAACACCAGCATTGGCAAAGGCCATGCCGGCCAGCATGGCGCCTTCGAGCATGGCGCTGCGGGCCTCGATATTCCTGCCATTTTCGAACGCAAGCCGGAGATTGTTTGCGATCAGAAACATGGCGCGCTTGGCCAAGGTGTCAGTGACACTATTGGCATTTTTCGAGGTGAAGGCTTCTACCGCATGAAGCAAGGCATCCATGCCGCTCGCTGCTGTGACAGATTTTGGGACACCCAGCGTGAGCTCAGGATCGACAATCGCAATTGCCGGGAAAAGCTTCGCGCTCACAATGCCCTTCTTCAGATGCTCCTGTTCATCAGAAAGAATGGCGATGTGCGTGACTTCGCTTCCTGTGCCTGCTGTGGTGGGGATCAAGATCAGCGGCAGGCCTGCGTCTTTCACCAATTCAATGCCAAACATCTCGGCAATCGGTTGCTTGGCATGCGCAAGAATCGACGCCACTTTGGCTGTATCCATCGCCGAGCCGCCGCCAACACCGATGATCACCGAAGCCTTCGCTTCGCGCGCCGCTTTCGCGCAAGCCAAAGCGGTGTCGATGCTGGGGTCCGGTTCGATATTGGAGAAAATGATACAGTCTCGGCCCGAAGCTTTTACTGCCTGTTCGGCTATACCAACTTTCAGAACACCGGGATCAGTGACGATCAGAACGGGGCCTTCACGAAAGCGCTTCAGCTCATCGCCAAGTCTTTGCAATGCACCGAGACCGAAATGAATGCGCGGTGTGGTTTGATGAATAAAAGGCATCAGTCGTAATACCCGCTGGGCGCATGTTTGAAGGTGCGCCAATGGTCAGGATCATGCCCGGTCACCACCAACGCTCTGGTCTGATCGGCGATGGCCCGCAGCTTCTTTACCGACTTCGCAGCATCGGTAGATGAGGTGACAAGCCCTGGCAAGGCGCGGTTTTCCCAATGGTCCAATGTGTATGCAGCATCGATGCAGAGCAGGACCGGACCGGTGCTTTGGAGATTGATCAGGAAAGATTGATGCCCCGGCGCATGGCCCGGCGTGAAAAACATCCGCACGGTGCCATCGCCGAAGAGATCAAAATCATCCGTTTTTTCGCCCTCAAGAAAGTGCCATTTCAATTTGGGCTTATCAAAATCAGAACGGATATAGGCACCCGCCGAAAACCAATCGGGATTGAACGCGTAGTCATATTCAGCGCGCTGTACATAATGGGTGGCATTGGGGAAACGGCCGATTGCCCCTGTATGGTCCAAATGCAAATGCGATTGCAGCACATGCGTGATTTCATCAGGTCTCACGCCGATTGACTTGAGCTGATCAACACAATTTTCATCACGACCCATTTTGGGGGAATAGGCATCAATGACTTGACCCCAATGTCGACGCGCGTCGATCGCAACTTCTGCTGCATTGCCGCCATCAATCACCAGATTGCCTTTTGGGTGCCTGATGAAAAACCATGGCACGGGGATTTCATAGTCTGCGCCATCGCCCTGATTCATCTTGATGTATTTGAGCTTGGTCCGCAGCGTGCCAGTCTGAAACATATAGAGTTGCACGGCATTGACAGGGCTGCGCGGGCGCGGAGATGCCGAGAGAGCGGAAGCAGGCCGGACCTCAATTCCAAATACACCCGACTTCAACGGCTCCTTTGGTTTGAAGCCTGTAATCGGCTTGAACCCCGGTTCATTTTTGCCGAATTCAACGATCTTGATATCCGACACCGGCACGCTTGCCGGTGTCGCACTGCGCCTTGTCTCGGCTTGCGACTTGAACCCCGGTTCATCTTTGCCAAACTCGACGATCTTCACCTCATCTGCTTTTGGCAGGCTCGCCGATGGCGCATTGTGCCGCAGTGCAGGTTGAGGCTTGAACACAGTCTCGTCTTTGCCAAACTCGACAATCTTCACATCCGTCACGAGCGGGCTCGCGGCATGAGCCGTGCGCTTTGTCTCCTGATGTGGCTGATAGGCCGTCAGAGGCTCAGAAGCTGTTCGCACCTTCGCCACTGGCGGGTTATCAAACCCCGGTTCATCTTTGTCGAACTCAATGATCTTCACGGGTTAACCTCCGGTCCTTTCGCGGATGATGCGAAGGGCTTCCTTCAGATAGACGCGGAACACAGGATAGTTCTCGCTCATGGGGAAGTGTCCGATATCGTTCATCTCGATATAGACGCCATACTTGATCTGCCGTGCGGTGTCTTCAGTGGCGTCCGGCGGCGTTAAGTAATCATAGGTGCCTGTCATCATCACAACGGGGCATTTCTTTCCGTCGATGTTCCGCAACTCCTCGCGCAGATCATGATCGACGGAATAGAAATAGAGATCGCCCTTAAAGGCTTCCGCACCTTGGGTATAATAGTGCCAGGTCAGCCAGCGATCCATTTCCGGCGATTGCGGCGCCATCAAATCCCAAACACCCGAAGCGCAAACCTGTGCTGCATTGGCATGGGGATGCCGCCACCAATCGAGGAAAAAACCCGGTGCGTAATGTGCAGCTTCAACCGGGATGACAGCCTTGAACCGGTCTGGTTTGCGCAAGGCCAATTGCAGCGCGACATTACCGC
>CANCAR010000106.1 GCA_947374125.1 Hyphomicrobiales bacterium
CTTGCCGCCATGGCCTACAAATATTCGATCGGCCAGCCCTTCGTCTATCCGCAAAACGACCTCGATTACACGTCCAACTTCTTACGGATGTGCTTTGCCGTGCCGTGCGAGGAATACAAGGTCAATCCGGTGCTCTCGCGCGCCCTTGACCGGATCTTCATCTTGCACGCCGACCATGAGCAGAATGCTTCCACCTCAACCGTTCGCCTCGCTGGCTCATCGGGCGCCAACCCGTTTGCCTGCATTGCAGCAGGTGTTGCCTGCCTTTGGGGCCCTGCCCATGGCGGCGCCAACGAGGCGGCGCTCAAAATGCTGCAAGAAATCGGAACGGTTGACCGCATTCCGCATTATATCGCCCGTGCGAAGGACAAGAACGATCCGTTTCGCCTGATGGGCTTCGGCCATCGCGTCTATAAAAACTACGATCCACGCGCCAAAATCATGCAGAAGACCGCGCATGAAGTGCTCAATGAGCTTGGCATCAAGGATGATCCGCTACTTGATATCGCGATTGAGTTAGAGCGCATCGCTCTGAGCGACCCCTATTTCATCGAGAAAAAGCTCTATCCGAATGTGGATTTCTATTCGGGCATTACACTTAAGGCGATGGGTTTCCCGACCTCGATGTTCACCGCGCTCTTCGCGCTGGCGCGCACGGTTGGCTGGATCGCACAGTGGAAAGAAATGATTGAGGATCCATCGCAAAAAATTGGCCGCCCTCGCCAGCTCTACACAGGCTCACCCAAGCGCGATTACGTCCCATCCCATATGCGTTGAGATAAAGGGTAATTTATAGAGAAAAAAGGAGATGCCCGTAGCATCTCTTTTTTTTCTAACCCATTACTTTGTTGCTCGATCAAGCATCCCAAGGATGACATCTGCAGCTTTATTGCTAGGACTGCTTTCGCCAATAGCCATAGCTCCGTCAAGGCGCAAAAAGCCATCCATTTGACGCTTGCGTTGTGAAGTATCGGTCAAAAGCGGCAATAGGTCGGCCGTTAACTGCTCGGAATTGCAATCGGCCTGAATCCTTTCAGGGATAACGTTTTCCCCAATAATGAGATTAGGAAGTACGATCGACGGCACATGAATAAAATGCCGGATTTGCCCCTCAACGCGACCCACGCGATAGCCAACCGCCATTGGGACATGAGCCAGCGCCAATTCTAAGGTGACCGTGCCTGAAGCCGCAAGCGCCGCTCGAGCTTTTCGAAAGGCCAGATATTTCTCATTTTCACCTGACACTACTTGAGGCTTGATCGGCCAATCCTTAATCGAACCTTCAATTGACGCTCTGAGGTGGTCAACGGCCGGTAAAACGAAATTAATCGGGTCATCATACGCAGCTGTTGTCCGAACGAGCACATCACGAAAAATAGGCATTAACCGCGTAATTTCAGACCGCCGACTTCCCGGCAATACGACGACACAGGGTGGTTCCGTTTGGCGCGCCATCACTTCACGCGGACTCGGACGCAAAACATCCAATCGCTCGATCAACGGATGGCCGACATAAGTACAGGATGGGCCACCTAAACGCTGATGGGCGGCAGGCTCAAAGGGCAGGATCGCCAGAACCTGATCTATGTAAGCCTTCATCTTCTTTGCCCGCCCCGGCCGCCAAGCCCAGACGGTTGGGCTCACATAGTCAATGATCGGCGTATCCCGGCGAATAGCGCGAAACCGTTTGGCGACGCGATGGGTAAAATCAGGGCTGTCGATAACAACAAGTATATCCGGCTTGAACGCGATCAACGCATCAGCCGTTTCGCGGATCCGACGCAATAAGGATGGTAGCCGCTTAATCACGGGAACGATGCCCATAACGGCAATTTCCTCTAGCGGAAACAGGCTTTTGAGCCCAAGTGACTGCATAGCAGGGCCTGCTGTTCCAAAAAACATCAACGACCGATCCGAAAGTTTCAGACGCAATGCTGAAACCAGCTTAGCCCCAAGGGCATCGCCCGAAACCTCGCCAACGATAATTCCAATCCGGAGCTCTGGCATGGCCGGGGTCATGACGGTTCAACACCCAGAACAAAAAGACCCGCCCGATCAGCCTCTTGCTTTAAGAGGCGGCGATGGATGAACACGACCTCACCGGCCAAAACCGCAATGCCCGCAAGACCGGCAGCTTTCGCTGTTTTGATCGTACGAGGCCCAATGGCGGGCAAATCGACCCGCCGATCCTGTCCCGGCTTGGTTGCCTTGACCAAAATGGCTGAACCGCTCTCTAAAATAACACGCCGATTTTTTTGGATCTGACGCACCCGCTCCAACATCGCATCAGTCCCCTCGGGACCTTCAATCGCCAAGATGCGACCGCTTGCGACGACAACGCCCTGACCAAGGTCATATTGCCCCATATCGCTAAGGCACGACAAAGCGAGTTTAATATCAGCCGATGCTGTAGCCGGCACAGGCACCGCCCCAAGAAGGCCGATGGGTGCCAGCAAATCGGACGCAACCTCATCTACACCAATCACCTTGAAATCATGTTCTTCCAAGAGCCGAATGACCCCCCGCAGGATACGGTCGTCGCCCCCACTAACGATACGGCGCAATTCATCGCGGTTACGAAAAAACGCATACACGGACAAGAGCGCCATAGGGCCAGGCCGAGCAACGCCGCCGCCGAGGATAACCCGTTCAACATGGTTCTCACGTAACAACGTAATAATGCGCTTGGGATCGAGCATATCGGCCCAAGCATGCCGGGTATTTTTTAAGGCATCGTCTCGCGGGCTAACAAAACCTCGCAAACACACGATAAAGGGCTCATGCCCCGCCCGACAAAGTGATTCATTAATTTCGAAGGGAAAACCGCCGCTTCCCGCGATAATGCCAATCCGCGTGCCGGAACTTCCGGACAAAGGTTCAGCCTTCCTTTGAATCGCGGGGGGTGCAAACAGACCGCGTGCCGCTGTCTCTTAAAAAATCAACGATTTCAACAACGATCGGATCTTTCTCAAAATCATTCGCGACGTCTTCGATGCGCTCTTGCAACGTACCTTCCTCGGCAAAAAGAAGCCGATAGGCGCGCCTGATCTCCTGAATGGCCTCCCGCGAAAATCCGCGGCGTTTTAGCCCTACCATGTTCAAGCCCGCCAAATGCGCCCGATTACCAAGCGCAATCCCATAAGGGATCACATCATTTTCTACGCCCGACAATCCGCCAATAAAGGCATGCGCCCCGATCCGGCAAAACTGATGAACGGCCGATCCGCCGCCTAAAATCGCGTAATCACCGACATGGCAATGCCCCGCCAACATCACGTTATTCGAGAAAATGACATCGTTGCCGATGATACAATCATGCGCAACATGTGAATTCGCAAGAAAGGTACAGCGGTCGCCTACCCGCGTTACCAAGCCCCCGCCCTCGGTTCCAGGGTTCATAGTGACACCTTCCCGGATCAGACAATTTGCACCAATCTCCAGAACTGACTCTTCGCCGTGATATTTCAAATCTTGGGGAATGTGGCCGATTGAAGCAAAGGGAAAAATCCTCGCCTGTGGGCCAACCTTGGTTCGCCCTGAAAGCGCGACATGGCTCACCAATTCGGAACCGTCTCCCAGTTCAACGTCAGAACCAATCGTGCAAAACGGACCGATGGTAACCCCAACACCGAGTTTTGCACTCGGATCAACAACCGACAAAGCGTGAATACGCGTCTCTTGTGACATGGCCAGCTCTTTCAGTTAACCAGCATCGCACTGAGTTCAGCCTCGCAAACGATCTTGCCATCCACTTTAGCAACACCCTGGAACCACCACATATTCGCCCGTTGGCGTAATTTTTTGAGGTGGTAATGCACCTGATCACCCGGTCCAACAGGCTTTCTGAACTTCGCATTATCGATCGTCATAAAGTAAACGATGCTGGGTGCAGCACCATCCTTTGACGCAACGCACAGCGCACCAGCCGTCTGCGCCATCCCTTCAATCAACATCACGCCGGGCATAACCGGCTTACCCGGAAAATGTCCGTTGAATTGCGGCTCATTGAACGTGACATTCTTAATGCCAATACAGGAATCATCCCCATCCATTTCAATGATCTTATCAACCAACAAGAACGGGTAACGATGGGGCAATAACTCGAGAATCCGAATAATATCGGCTGTACCGAGTTCTCGCTTTTCCGTCTCACTCATCGTCAATCTCCGTTTTATTTCCAGATACGCCATCGGCGACATGCTTTTTACCGCCACGCGTCTGACGAGCTAAACGCGCCATGGCGGCAACTTCTCTAAACCATTGTTTGATCGGACGAGCCGGATAACCACCAACTTTAGAACCCGCCGGTAAATCTGAAATCACCGCGCTACTGCCCGCAATTTGGCTACCACGTCCAATCTTTGCGTGACCGGTAATGCCGACCTGACCACCCATTACCACGAAATCACCAATTTCCGTGCTACCTGCAATTCCCGATTGAGCGGCAATGACACAGTGCCGTCCAACGACGACATTGTGGGCAATATGAACCATATTATCAATCTTCGACCCCTCCCCTACAATCGTATCCCGGATACCACCGCGATCAATCGTTACATTGGCGCCGAGTTCAACTTTATCCTGTAGAATAACCCGGCCAATCTGCGGCACCTTCAAATGCCCTTCCCGACCCATAGCGAAGCCAAAACCGTCTTGCCCCAACGACGTACCAGAATGGATAATCACACCATTTCCAATCAGCGCGTGAATGATCGTCACATTGGAACCGATATGGCAATTCCGCCCAATTTTTACCAAGGGGCCAATCACTGTGTTCGCAGCAATCGTCGTCCCCTCGCCAATTTCAGCACCGGGACCGATTACCACGCCAGGATCTAACGACACCCCTGCTTCAAGTCGCGCGTCAGAATGAACCGTCGATCCGGGGAAAATACCCAACTGCCCAAACACAGGCAACGGAAACGCAGCCTCCGGAAACAAAGCCATCGCCGCTTTTGCAAAGGCGGCATAAGGCTGGCCAACCACGAGGGCAGCCGTACCGTCCGGAACATGTTCTGCATCGCCCGCGGTTACGAAACACGCGCCAGCGCGAGTTTCCTTTAACTGAAACCGATAACGAGGGTTATCAAGAAACGTAACATCCGACCGCCTAGCATTATCAAGCGGAGCAACACCATTAATTAAGGCAGAACAATCGACCGTTGACGCTACCGACGCCCCCGTTAGATCAACAAGGTCGGAAAGGCGAAGGGTCGCAAGCCCGAAAAATACGCCGTCCACCGGTGTTGCCAAAGCCCGTAAATCCGCCACTCTTGCTGCAGGAAACCGAAGACGCGTCAGAATACCGAGCCTGCAGAGAAACGGAACACCTGCGTCTGATCAACCTCATTCTTCGTTAAAGGGAACGCGAAGTCCAAGCGAATGGGCCCGATCGGCGAGGACCACAATATGCCTGTACCAACCGACGTACGGATCGATCGGTCATCACCAACTACCGCAACGCCCGTACCATTCCCTGAATAGCCAAACAACGTACCGGCATCAGCAAACACAGCGCCCTTAATACCAACTTCGCGCGGCAGACCTAACAGCGGGAACTGCAGTTCAGAGGAAGCACCGAAATAGGTTGTACCACCCAAGGCATTACGCGCCACAGACGTTGTGCTGTCGCGTGCGCCAATACCCGACGGCGAGAAGCCACGTACCAAGTCAGGTCCCAAGAAGAAACTGTCGATAATACGCAGATTATCAGAATAAATGTAGCCGGCCTGACCATGCAGCAAGGCTACGAAATTATCCGAAATTTCGCGGTAATACCGCACCTCGCCAGTTGTCTTGATGTAACGAGAATCGCCGCCTAAGCCCGCCACGTCCTGCTTCAATTCGCTCAACTGACCCGACCTAGGGTTGTTAATATTATCAAGCGTATTGTAGCTTAAGGTATAGCCCACGGCTGATGTCAGATTGTTTCCTTCAGCACTTTTGATAGCAACCGACGCGTTCGCCGCATCTGACACCGTGAGATTGTTGTTATAAAGCGAATACCGCCCCGTAACGCTGAACTCCTCGGTCAGAGGCACACCCAAACGAAGCGTACCACCGGTCTTCACATTCGAATAATAGGCGTAACGCGAATTATCGTTCTCTTTGGAATATACGTCGAAACCACCGGCCAAACGGCGATCCAAGAAATAAGGTTCGGTGAAATTAAATTCCACGCCCTTGGTATACTGACCAGTTGAGGCACGAACGCGCGCATATTGGCCGCGGCCCATCAAATTTGCTTCGGAAACACCAACCTCGGCCAACACGCCCTCTGTGGTGGAATAACCGCCACCGACCGAGAATTGACCTGTCGACTTATCCTCAACCTCAACATTCACAATAACACGATCAGGCGTCGAGCCCGGCTCGTTCGAAATGCGAACGGTTTTGAAAAAGCCGAGATTATTCAACCGCCGCACAGTGCGATCAATCAACACCTTGTTATAGGCATCACCCTCACCGATATCGAATTCACGACGGATGACAAAATCGCGTGTCCGTGAGTTTCCGCGCACGTTGATGCGTTCGATATAAACACGAGCACCTTCTTCCACCACAAAGGACAACTTGATGGTTGCCGTCTCAGGGTCGCGATCACCCTTCGGACGAACTTGCGAGAAGGCATAACCACGCGAGGACACCTCGGTTGTGATGCCCAAAATCGATTTCTCAACCAAATCGGAATTATAAACATCACCGGGAGAAAGCTGAACGCGCCCGCGCAGCATCTCAGGCGTAATCTCCACAATCTTCGATACGACTGAGATATCTCCAACTCTGTATAGTTTTCCTTCTTCTACCGAGATAACCACGCGATATCCGGCTGCCGCATCGTCATAATCTACCTTTGTGTCCGTCACGCGCATATCCGCATAACCATGCTTAAGGTAGAAGCGACGAACGAGTTCGGCGTCAGCTGCTAACCGATCTGGATCATAAACGTCCGATGTTTTAATCCAAGAAAGCCAATTGCTCTCGGTCGTCTGCATTTCATCGCGCAGGCGCCCCGAGGAGAAAGTGCTATTACCGACAAACTCAATCGATTTTACGCCCGTCTTTCGACCCTCATCGACCGTGAACACGACATCGATCCGTCCATTTTCAAGCGGAACAATGCGCGACTTCACGTCAACACTCGAACGACCAACGCGCTGATAGATTTCCTTGATCCGCAGGATGTCGGCATCCAGCGCCGCTTGCGTAAACGAACCGCGCGGCTTCAACTGCAGTTCACCCTCAAACACTTCCGACTTCAAGCGTTTCGTGCCCTCAAAGGCTACTCGGTTGATGATGTTATTCTCTTTCACCGTCACGATGATCGAGTCACCCTTCTTCACAACATCGACGCTCGAAAACAACCCCGTCGCCAACAAATCCTTTTTCGCCACCTCCGCCGACTGGCCGGTTACGTAGGATTGAATGGTGGTTGAATCAATTCGGCTATTTCCTTGAACGACAATCGTCTCGGCCTGAGCAGATACCGCAAATCCTGTCGAAAGGATAAGGATCGCGAAAGATGCGAACATCATCATGCGGCCGATAGCGAAAAAGGTTTTGGCAATAGACATTGTAAGAGCATCCCAATCCAAGAAAAGCCTTCTCACGTGATCGAGAAGACCTGATACGACAAATCCCTTGTAGCGCGTTTGGAGGCTACTGCAAACCTAGAGCATCATATTTAATGCAAACATCCGTCGAATTGTGTTGGCACGATTAGCAAAGGGTTAACGCTACGCGATGCCTTACCGCAAATCGATATAGAGTGAAAAGGCCGTTAAACAAAAAACCAGCGCGATTCCGATGCGAAAGATGATTTCCGTCGTCTTTTGATTCAGTGCCCGACGCCGAATGGCTTCAACACCATATAAAACCAAATGACCACCATCCAAAAGCGGAATCGGCATCAGGTTCAAGAATCCAATTGAAACGGAAATCAGTCCGGCAAAGCCAATCAAAGCACTGAAGCCAAGTTTGGCGACCTCACCCGACATTTTTGCAATACCCACCGGCCCCGACAATTGATCGGGCGAGGCACGACCTGAGAAAAGACCTGCCAGAAAATTACCACTTCCCTCAATAACGCCCCAAGTTTGACGAAAGCCGAACGCAAACGATCCCACCAACGTTTCCTGCTTAAGGATCAATGTCGTAGCATCACGGGCAGCTGCTATGCCTAACACTCCCGTCCGTCGGTTTCCGGCAATGGTTTCCCGGATTTGTGAACGAGGGGTTGCAACCAATGAAACTTCCGATCCATCCCGTTCAACCCGAAACGTAAGTGGAACGCCGGCATAAACACCGACCATTTGTTGAAGATCGACAAAACTTTCAACCGGTTTACCTTCAACGGACAAAACAATATCGCCGACTTTAAAGCCAGCCTCCGCAGCTGCGCTACCTTCAACAACGCTAGCTACTTTTGGGATAAGCACCACCCGACCGAACAAATAAGCGTTGGACGAGAAAATCACTACACCGAGCAGCAGGCTGGCGACCGGACCCGCCAAAACGATCAGAAAGCGCTTCCAAACTGGTTGGAAGAAAAAGCTAACCGCCCGTTCCTCCTCATTCATGGTGGAGGCTATGTCGTCATCCGGCGTACTCGCTGCATCGGCATCGCCATAAAATTTCACGTAGCCGCCAAGCGGCAAAAGAGCCACACGCCAGCGCGTTCCGCTCCGATCCGTCCAACCGATCAGTTCCGGGCCAAAGCCAATGGAAAACGTCGAAACGCGAACACCGCACCACCGACCAACGAGATAATGGCCCAATTCGTGAAAAAACACGATAATCGTGATCACAAACAGAAAGGGGATGATCGTATGGATGACACCACCCGCGAGATAACCGGGAAGATCAGAAAAATTCATAACACAACCCCAACGACAAAGACCAACACGTGAAGCAAAGATTAGGGCATCTATAAGGCCGCCCTAATATCACACCCGTCAAATCGCTAAAATTTCGCTCAACAGGAAAAGATACAAAGCGGCCGCGACATAGGAATCGAGGCGATCCATCAAGCCCCCATGGCCCGGAATAATCGAGCCTGAGTCCTTCACACCGAAGCGCCGTTTCGTGGCCGACTCAAACAGATCACCACCTTCAGCGACAAGAACCGTTGAAACGGTAACAAGGAGCAACAGAACACCATCCAACCAACCAACGCCAAAGAGTGACCGT
>CANCAR010000107.1 GCA_947374125.1 Hyphomicrobiales bacterium
TCCCATTCTTGCGTATCGCCTAAAACGAGCGGGCACGCTGCAACATCGGCCATGCGGACTTCCGGCCTTTGTGCCAAAGGATGATCGCGCCGCGCGACAAAGGTGAGACGCTCCTGCGCCACGGGAATGGAATCGAGCCCCGGATCGTCCACCGGTCCGAGCAGAAGACCGACATCAATTTCCTCCCGTTCAAGCGCGATCTTTTGAGCGCTTGTGGGCATGTAATTCAGTTCAAGGCTCACTTTTGGGTGGCTTGCGGAAAAGCGCCGGACATAATCGGGCATCAGCTGCGTCGCGGCAAACGACATATAGGCCATGCGAAGCCTGCCGGTTGAGCCTTCAGCCACCGAGCGCGCATCCGCGATCAGATGCCCCAGTTCACCGATCATTGGTTTTAATCGCGCGAGCATCACGCGCCCGGGTTCGGTCAGCACGACATCACGCGTCGTGCGAAAGAACAGAGGAAAACCGATCCGCGTTTCAAAATTCCGGATGCGACGGCTTAGAACCGACTGATCCATGTCGAGCCGATCCGCCGCTTTACGAAAGCTCAACTCCTCCGCAACGAGAAGAAAAGTATGGATATCGGAAATTTCCGGCAATCGGTCGCGCATGGTCCACCCCACCCTTGCTCGTGTCGAAGCAGTATGACGAAACGCTCGATTAATGCAAATTTCGCATGAATATTGAACTTATTCGTTCTTGCCGGGCAAGCGGGATCGGGCTCGACTGCAACACAAGGGCCTCAGGTGAAAGGCCATACCATCTCCCAACAAAATGAGGACACAATGACCATTGATGTGAAAGATCTCGACAAGGTTTTGCAGCAGGCCTTCGATGCCAGCACCGCGGTTTATAAAGCGCGTGGCTTTCAGCGCCGTATCGGCTTTGGCAAAAAGCCAGCTTTGATCAGCGTGGATCTCGCCAATGCCTGGACCCGTCCGGGCAATCCCTTCACCTGCGAGAATATCGACGAGCAGATCATTCCGGGCATGCAGCGTCTATTGGAAGCTTGCCGCGCCAATAACCACGTCGTCGTTCATGTCACGACGGCCTATCAAAACACGGATGTGAACGATCCCACCACCGATATGGGCATGTGGCACCACAAAATCCCGGTTGAGGCCGTGAACCTCAAGGACGAACATTTGTGGGCGATTGATTCCCGCATTGCCCCGGTCGAGGGCGAGTATGTCATGATGAAGAAGCGCGCCAGCTCGTTTAGCGGCACACCGCTTGCGGGTTATCTGCGTTCCTGCGGCGTGGATACGATTCTGGTCACCGGCGTGACAGCAACCGCATGCGTTCGGACCACAATTTGTGATGGGCTTGCCGAGGGCTTCCGCACCATCGCGGTGCGGGAATGCATCGGCGACCGCGTACCGGGTGCCGTCGCTTGGAACCTTTACGATATTGATGCCAAATTTGCCGATGTAGAATCGGTGGATCGTTGCTTGGAATATCTGAATTCCGTTCAGGGATAAGCATTGGGGCCGGTGTTCATAATGCTGCGACACTTGGTCCTTTTTTTACGGCGGTCAGATTTCTACTTGCAATTCGAAAATCTGATCGCCGTAATAGGGCCATCTCAGACTGCCAATTGTTGGACACTCCCCATGTTCAACGCTTCGATTGATCCAGAGAAGAGGATAGGGCTGCAATGATACGTGTTGGTGTGGATGTAGGCGGCACTTTTACCGATATTGTGCTTGAACGTAGCCTTCCGGGCGGGGACCAACAGGTCTTTGTGCACAAAGTATCGAGCACACCAGCGGATCAGTCAGAAGGCGTGGTGCGCGGCATTGTTGAGATTTGCGGTCATGCGGATGTGAAGCCCGCGGATATCGACTTCGTGTTTCACGGCACGACAGTCGCCACGAATATGGTCATTGAGCGCAACGGCGCCGAAGTTGGCATGATCACCACGAAAGGCTTCCGCGATATTATGCATATGGGTCGCCACAAGCGGCCGCATAATTTCTCGTTGCAATTCGATGTGCCTTGGCAGTCAAAGCCACTCGTTAAGCGCCGGAACCGCATTGCCGTTACCGAGCGGTTGATGCCGCCAACCGGCAACATTGAGGTGCCGCTTAATCTCGATGAAGTTAAACACGCCGCCGACCTTTTCGCCAAGCGCAAGCTGGATGCAGTGGTGATCTCCTTCCTGTTCTCCTTCTTGAATGACGTGCATGAACAAAAGGCCAAAGAGATCGTCAAAGCCGCGATGCCGAATGCCTTTGTTTGCACCTCATCCGAAGTCGTCAATGTGATGCGCGAATATGAGCGTTTCTCGTCCTGCGCGATGAACGCCTATATTGGCCCTAAGACCTCGACCTATCTCAACAATCTCGAAGGCCGTTTGCGCCATGCGGGCGTGAAAGCGTCGGTTCGCATCATGCAATCGAATGGCGGTATTTCGACCATCGACAATTCCTCAAAGCTTCCGATTGGTCTCTTGCTGTCGGGCCCCGCTGGCGGCGTCATGGGCGGTCGCTGGACGGGTGAGAACAGCGGCAAGCAGAATGTGATTACGATTGATATTGGCGGCACCTCCGCCGATATCAGCGTCATCGAGAAGGGCGAGCTCCGCGTTAAAAATCCGCGCGATACCGAAGTGGCTGGTCTGCCGGTTCTCGTTCCCATGATCGATATTGACGCGATTGGCGCGGGCGGTGGTTCGATTGCCTATATCGACGCCGGTGGCGCGTTCCGCGTTGGCCCGCGTTCGGCGGGCGCTGTGCCGGGCCCAGCCTGTTACGGCAAGGGCGGAACCGAGCCAACGGTCACCGATGCACAGGTGGTGCTTGGCCGGCTCGACATCGACCAGTTCTTGGGCGGTGATCTGAAAATTGAAGGCAGCCTTTCGCACACGGCCGTTGATACGCATATTGCCAAGAAACTCGGCCTATCGGTTACCGATGCTGCTATCGGTATTTTGAAGATCATCAACAACAATATGGCGCTGGCGATCAACTCGAACTCGGTTGCCAAGGGCGTTGATCCGAGAAACTTCACGCTGATGGGCTTTGGCGGCGCTGGTCCGTTGCATGCGGTAGCACTGGCTGAAATGATCCATGCCAAGGACGTGATCTCTCCGGCCCATCCCGGTATCACGGCTGCGATGGGGCTGCTCGTCACCGAGCTCCGGTACGAGTTTACCCGTTCGGTGCTGACGGTTCTGAACACGGCGGGCGAAGCAGAATTTGCGTCCATCAACGCCTCTTTCGACAAACTGCTCTCGGAAGCCCGGGCGCAACTCGATGCTGACTCCATTCCGGCAGTCGAACAGGTTTTCACGAAAATTGCCGAGTGCCGCTATGTCGGCCAAGGCTTTGAATTACGCGCGGAATTGCCTGCTGAAGCGCTGACGAAGGGCAATGTTGACGTTGCCATCCGGAACTTCTTCAACGCGCACAAGCAGGTTTATGGCCACGCCTTTGAAGACCAGATGGTCGAGGTCGTAACGCTGCGTGTGGTTGCAACGGCCAATGTCGAAACGCTCAAACTGCCGAAGCTCGAAAAGGGTGGCCAAAAGAACCCTGAAGCGGCCAAGCTTTATGTTCGTGACACGGTGTTCGACGATGGCAAGCCAACGCCGACGACCCGTTTTGCGCGCGGCAAGTTGAAAGATGGCGATACCGTTTCCGGCCCCGCTTTGATCGTGCAGCACAATTCGACCACACTTGTGCCGCCCGGCTACCTCGCAACCGTTCTTACCTATGGCGACATTCACGTCGCCCGGTCTTGATCCTGTTTCGTTAGAAGGTTTGATCCCATGAGCAAGACAGTCGATCCCATCACCCTGCAAGTTGTTGCCGGTGCCCTCCATGCCATTGCCGAACAGATGGGCAATGTGCTGTACCGTATGTCCTATTCCTCGATTATCCGCGAAAGCCAGGATCTTGGAGCAGGCCTCTTCGACAAGGATTTCAACACGCTGTGCGAATCGGACTCAACCCCGATGCATATCGGCTCCTTGCCCGGCTATCTACGCGGCATCGAGAAAACGATCCCGCTGGATGCGTGGAAGCCTGGCGATTGTGTGATCCACAACCACCCTTATTACGGCGCAAGCCATTCGCCAGACATCGCCATTGTCATGCCGGTGTTTTACGAGGGCGAATTGGTTGGCTTTGCGGGTAACACGGCCCACCATGTCGATATTGGCGCGGCAACGCCGGGCCTGATCATCGACGTGCCGGATATGTATGCGGAAGGCATGCTGCTGAACGGCCTGAAACTCTACAATGAAGGCGTGCGCAACGAGTCGCTGTGGCGTTATATTCGCGACAATACCCGCGTGCCGAGCCTTGTGATGGGCGATCTTGAAGCGCAAATCGCCTCTGCCGAACTGGGCGTTCGACGCTTCCAGGAATTGCTGGCCACCTACACCAAAGAAACCGTTATCCAATCGTGCCATCAGTTGATGGATTATTCCGAGTCGATGCTGCGCCGGGCGATTTCCGAAATTCCGGATGGCGATTATACGGCGGAAGGCTTTTTGGATGATGACGGTCGCAACCGTGGTGTGACACTGCCGATTAAGGTCACCGTCAAGGTGCGGGGCGATGGGGTTGAAGTTGATCTGACCGGCTCCTCACCGCAGGTACCCACCGCCTTCAACGTGCCTTTCGAAGGGTCAACGAAAGTGGCGTGTTACTTTGCCTTCCGCGCGCTACTGCTCGATACCTACACCTTGGCCGACCCGATTCCGGCCAATGAAGGATCGTTCCGGCCTGTGAAGGTAACGGCACCGCTTGGCTCGATCTTCAACCCCATCGCGCCGGCAGCCGCCGAAGCCCGCTTCTGCCAGATCCAGCGAGTCGTGGATTTGATCATCAAGGCGCTTGCACCCGTAGTGCCTGATAAAGCCACTGCGGGTAATTCCGCCACCCTCTCCTTCGCCGCCTATTCGGGCGTTCGTTCGAGCGGCGATTACTGGGTGTTCCTAGAGGTCAATGAGGCGGCCATGGGCGCGCGCTCGACCTCTGATGGACCGGATACGATTGAAGAATTGATGCGCAACACGCGCAACAACCCGCTCGAAGACCTTGGCATGCATTTGCCGTTGATTTGCGATCGGTACGAAATCCGCGATGACGTTTTCCCGGGTGCAGGCAAATTCCGGGGTGGGGCTGGTGTTGTAAAATCCCAACGCTTTCTCTCGCCAGGCTTCGTCACCCATGAATCGGATCGTCATGAGGATGCGCCATGGGGCGTGTTTGGCGGGCATCCCGGCATGGTTGGGAAAATGGAAGTCGACAATATTTTCGATCCATCAAAGAAGCGCTCGGCCTATGCCAAATTCTCCGGCCTGCGCGTCGATGAGGGCGATGTCGTGTCGTACTTCTCGCCGTCGGGCGGCGGTTATGGCAGCCCGCTAGAACGCGATCCGGCCAAGGTGCTCGACGATGTTCTGGATGATTTCATCAGCGTTGAACATGCCTTCGAAGTGTATGGCGTCGTGTTCGACGACGTCGACGACGGCTATGGCTACGCGGTCAATGCCGCCAAGACCCAGACCCGCCGGGCAGAACTCGCGCGGGCGTGAAGCGCCTAACGCTTAGCCGATCAGTCGCGGTCGTTCACTGACCGCCACTGATCGATTGCGCCAATTGCGGTATCGGCATCAATGATGTCAGCATAGCGCCGTGCAACATCGGCAAGGTTTTGGTCGTGGGCTACCTGATCATGGTCGCCGCAGCAATCTTGCGCCACTTGTACCCGGAAGCCGAGCGAAAACGCGTCGATCACGGTTGCGCGTACGCAGCCTGATGTAATACAGCCCGTTACAATCACCGTATCAACCCGTTCGCGGGTTAAAATAGCTGCCGCTGGCGTACCAAAGAAAAGCGATGGCGCCGTTTTGCTCAACACAACATCGGGGCCTTCCGCTGCAATGCGGGGATCCAGTTCCGTCTCCTCTGTTCCGGCTTGCAGATCGAGAACAGGAGCAATTTTCCACAACGGGGCACTTTTACGTCCGTCAAAAGCAATGACGCAGGCAATAATCGGGATGCCCGCGGCCTTCGCCGCTCGCATCACGCGGACCGTTGAATCAACCGCTTTATCCACCATGGGCGCACCGCCCATCGGGAAACGGGAATCGGTAAAGCCGCGCTGAAAATCAACAACCACAAGCGCTGGTTTTGCACCAAAGCCAACCAAATCATCGCGATAGCCGCGCTGGGCATAGACATCCGACATTAAGAGATCCTCACACGACAAGGCGTTACACCGTTACCCGACAATCATAGCGCCGACAGCCTCGAAGCTCCATGCTGTTCTTGCACGACAGAGCCGCGCTTTTTGTCCAAATTACTCCACAGAGGTTTTTACACAAACCTTGTATCGATAGATGTGCGGGTTAAATTTTGAGCCGACACGCTAAATTTTCGGGCCTCACTGCCGTCTCTAAGGCTATAGATTGAGGTCGTTCGAATGGTCGCCGCTATAAAATTACGAAATGATTATACAGAGGCATCCCTGCAAAAGGTCTTGCGTACGGTGGAGGATGCAGAACAGCGGAAGCGGTTGCGTGCTTTATGCGCGATCTATGGTGGATCGACGAATGCGAAAGCTGCCGAACAGGCTGGCGTAACCCCGCAGGTGATCCGCGACTGGATTTTGCGGTTCAACGAAAACGGACCAGACGGGCTAAAAACCCATAAGCCCACCGGCCGGAAGCCCAAACTCAATGAATTCAAACTCATTGAACTCAGCAGCATCATTCGTGAAAAACTATTGAAGGGATCCAATAACCGGGTGGTTCGAAAACAGGTGGTTGGATTGGTGAGCGATGAATTCGGCATTCTTCTCAATGAAACGACAATAGGTCGAATTATCAGGGATAAGATTGACTTAAAAATAGGCTGATATCTATTGGTGATCGATTCGAATTTAACCTCTGGGTCGGCATGAATAGCATCAGCAATAAAGAGAAGATTTTAGTTGTCACCCCCTATTACAAAGAGGGGCGTGAGATGATCGAGCATTGTATTGCCAGCGTGAAACGCCAAACCATGCCAACGGACCATGTCTTGGTTGCTGATGGATTTCCCCAAGCCTGGTTGGATGAAGCCCCTATACGCCATGTCAAACTTGATCAGGCACATGGTGATTATGGCAATCTGGCGCGCGGGCTTGGTGCCCTGCTGGGTATCGCCGAGAGCTACACGGCGATTGCCTTTCTCGATGCCGATAATTGGTTCGACGATGATCATATTGAACTATGCCTCAATACGGCAAGGCGCCACCCGAGCGCGGGGTTCATTGTCGCCCAACGCCGGTTTGTGCGCCCCGATCACAGCGTTATGGAAACGGTGACGCCGGCGGATATCCCCTATGGCGGTCATGTCGATACCAACTGCTATCTCTTCCTTCCGCGGGCCTTCCACCTTTTGCATTACTGGAGCCAGATACCCCGGCAACTCGCGAGTTTCGGCGATCATATCTTCAAGCTCATGCTCCAGAGCCGTTATCCCGAGCCGATGGTCTCGACCGATCGGCGAACCGTCAATTATCTGTGCATGTTTGAAGGCGTCTACCGGGAAAAGGGCGAGGTACCACCCGAAGGCGCCAAACCGTATGTCGACTGGTCCATGTGTCAGAACTGGCTTGAAAGCCTAAGCGCTGACGAATTGCAGTATTATAGCGAATTGGTATCGCTCAAGCTTACGAACTCGCGGTCTTAATTTGATGATTATATATTAATAATGATATGCCTCTTTACGTTTTTTTCGACTTAGATTTATAGTATTCGTCAATAATATTTTCAATGCTAAGAAGAATAACTCGAAAGTCATCACCACTGAGATCTTGGTATTTGTTTTCATAATTGAAATAAATATTATTTTCAAATATATCTAAATCATCATTATTTTTAATTTTACCATTTGAATAAAAATTATAAATTCGAAATAAATCGTTTGTATCTAATGCTTTATTTGAACTGATCTTGTGATACATTTCACGCCAATGAACTGATAGCAATAAATTATTTTTCCCATATTGAGCTACATTTGCCAACCATCCAATGATCACTTTCTTCAGTAATTGATTCGCTGATCGAATTGGTGCATGATAATAACTGAGATTTTCAATGATTATCGTTTGAAGTTGACCTAATGGATCTGTAATATCATGGTTTCCAGGTTCTATAAAAATTTTAGAAATATCAATATTTTTTGATATCTTTAGTGCAGCCTTATCACCAGTTGATTTTTGATCCTTATTTTTCTGTGCAAAAATATAATCTTTTGGATAATTTTTTCTTTCGGAATTTAAGCTTATCTCCTTCGTCACCAAACAACGCCAAGGTATCGCAATTTTGGAATTTTGGTCCAGAGAGCCAAGTTTCATACGAAGTTCCGCACTCTCGCCGGGATCAATGATAAATTCATCCGCGTCAATTGGAAAATAAATCGCAGCTCCGTGATGGTTGAAAAGTATTCTGAGCATGATCGTCATCACTTGGCTTTGAGCGTGTGCCTCGCCCGGATTGTAAAAATGATGCAAAACTTTATTTATAAGGACGACCGCCAATCCCTCTTCAGAACATTTTTTTATAATCTCAACTGTATTGTCACTCGAATTGTGGTCATAAATATAGATCATGTCGCAGTATTTTAAATTATGACGTATAAACTGTTCAATAATATCATCTTCGTTTTTCACCATCGAAAAGCCGATTAATAACATCATAAATCTCCGCTAAACTTGAACATTACAAACCGAGCCGTGCAAAATAAATTATAAATATTTTAAATAAAACTTAATTAAAATTCAAATTATAAATTGAAAATTCGATTATTATTTTATTAATATTTCATTGATTTAATTGCTTTTATTTATAATAATAATTAAATTAGATATAGAATTATGAAAATTTTTGAATGGAAAATGATAAATTGACAGATTACCAAGAAGAACAATATTTTTTTAGAAATACACTATCCGATGCCAGTTTTATGATTCCAGAGTGGCGTAAAGCCAGTGCTTGGATACAACATGCTCCGTTTGCATTTTTTATTGTG
>CANCAR010000108.1 GCA_947374125.1 Hyphomicrobiales bacterium
CTCGGCGATCTTGGTTGCATAGCAGCTCATGTCTTGCATCGGGGCAAAAAATCGCGATTGTCGGTGACGCAAAAAAATCAGTTCGGGGGAGACGATTAAAATGAACACCATCACGCTAAAGCCTGAAACAACCCTGCCGGATGATGGCCATGCCGGCGTGCTGGCGGGGCGTGTTTGGCGTCCGGATGTGGATGGCCCTTCCGTTGTCGCTATCCGGGCGGATGGTATTTTCGATGTGTCCGCAGACTTTCCAACCATGCGCGATCTATGCGAGATGCCTGATCCTGCAGCCAGCCTAAAGGCCGCGAAGGGCGAAAAAATCGGTTCTCTTGACGCCATTTTGGCCAATACGCCGCCTGATAACCGCGACGCAACCAAGCCTTGGTTGATTGCGCCGAATGATTTGCAGGCGATCAAAGCGGCGGGCGTTACCTTTGCCGTTTCCATGTTAGAGCGTGTCATTGAAGAAAAAGCGCGGGGTGATTTTCAAGCGGCGGCAAAATTACGGACGGAAATTACCGCGCTGATCGGGGATGATCTCTCCAAGCTCAAGCCGGGCTCGGCGGACGCCATGAAGCTCAAAGACGTTTTGATCGCGCAAGGGGCGTGGAGCCAATATCTCGAAGTAGGCATTGGGCCTGATGCGGAAATCTTCACCAAGGCCCCGCCTATGTCAGCGGTGGGAACGGGCGCTGACGCAGGTCTGCATCCGATGTCGACCTGGAACAATCCCGAGCCGGAAGTGGTGATTGTTGTGGCCTCAACCGGCAAGATTGTTGGCGGGATGCTCGGCAATGACGTGAATTTGCGCGATGTCGAGGGCCGGTCTGCTTTGCTGTTGGGGAAAGCGAAAGATAACAATGCGTCGGCGGTTACCGGCCCCTTTATCCGCTTCTTCGACGGAGCCTTTACGCTCGATGATTTGCGGTCGGCGGTGGTGACCTTGCGCGTTGAAGGACCGGATGGCTTTACGCTTGAAGGTTCGTCCTCGCTTGCAAAAATCAGCCGCGATCTTGCGGATTTATCCGCGCAAATGCTGGGTAAGCACCATCAATATCCGGACGGGGCGGTGCTTTATACCGGCACGATGTATTCGCCAATCAAGGACCGAGACGCACCGGGTAAGGGCTTTACGCACAAAATGGGGGATCTTGTCACGGTGCATACGCCGAAGCTGGGCTCCATCGTTAGCCGGATGCAATCGGCTTATGATTGCCCGCCTTGGACGTTTGGGGCTTCGCATCTGATGCGGAATTTGGCGAAGCGCGGGCTGATTTGATTGCTATTTTCAAGCGTTTCCGGTAACGTTACCGGAAACGTGGAGATTATGACAATGACGAGTTCAGCACGGGTCAGGAAGCACAGGGCAAAAACGGCTCCGGGTATGCGTCGCGTGGAGGTTATTGTTCCAGCTAGCGCGGCCTATGAGTTGCGGGCGGCGGCGAAAGCGTTGCGGCAAGGCGGCGCTGCTGCCGAAGCCGTCCGCAAGGCCGTCCAATTAGTAGTTGAACAACCGAATGAAACGGCGCGCGCCTTTTTTGACAGGATCATGGTGCATATTCCACCCGGTGAACCGTTTGTCTATGAACGCGATCAGACCACGGAGATGCGGGAAATTAATTTGTGAGCGGTCTTTATTTGCTTGATACGAATGTTTTCGGCGAAATTGGGCGCGATGACGGAGATACTGTCGTTTTAAAGTGGCTCGAAACTATCCACCGAAATGATATTCGCGTGTCTGCTTTTAGTTGGGGTGAATTATCTTTTGGCGTGAACAAACTACAAGATGGCCGTAAACGCCGCGCTCTCACCCATTGGCTCGACATGATGATCGATCTTTACCGCGATGCCACTTTGCCATTCGACCTGAACTCGTCCCAAATTTGGGGGCATCTCAAGGCAGAACTTCTATTAAAAGGGACAACAAAACCCCTCGTCGACCTCCAAATCGCAGCAACCGCCTTGCGTCATGGGCTTCCTGTCGTTACGCGGAATACGAAACATTTTAAAGGCCTCGGATTGGTTGTCATCAATCCATGGTCCGACGAGGACATAGCTTAACCACACAATAGGACACACCTCATGACCGAACATTTCAAAAATCTCATCGCTGGCGAATGGGTCGACGGCGCTACCGTCTCGATCAATGTGAACCCTTCTGACACCAATGATGTGGTGGGTCATTTTGCCCGCGCTTCCAAAGAACAGGCCGAACAGGCGATTGCGGCGGCAAAGGCTGCGTTTCCGGCTTGGTCGCGCACCACGCCGCAAGAGCGCTATGAGATTTTAAAGAAGGCATCCGACGAGATTTTAGCGCGGAAGGACGAGCTTGGTAAGCTCCTCTCCCGCGAAGAGGGCAAGACACTCCCAGAAGGCATTGGTGAAGCGACCCGCGCGGGTCAAATTTTCGCATTTTTCGCAGGCGAAGCGCTGCGCCTGATGGGCGAGACGGTGCCAAGCGTGCGTCCGGGTGTGGGTGTTGAGATGACCCGCGAAGCCGTTGGCGTTGTTGGTATGATCACACCTTGGAATTTTCCGATTGCCATTCCGGCCTGGAAGATTGCGCCAGCGCTCACGCATGGCAACACGATTGTGTTCAAGCCTGCGGATCTTGTGCCGGGTTCGGCGTGGGCCTTAGTCGATATTTTGAACCGTGCTGGATTGCCTAAGGGCGTGCTGAACCTTGTGATGGGTCGCGGTTCGGAAGTGGGTCAGGTGATTTTGAACCATAAGGACGTCAACGCGATCACCTTTACAGGCTCTGTTGGTACCGGACGCAAGGTGGCTGAAGCGGCGATTGCCTCGTCACCGATGAAAAAGATGCAGTTGGAAATGGGCGGTAAAAATCCGCTCGTGGTGCTCAACGATGCGGACCTCAAGACAGCGGTTGAATCAGCCGTTAATGGTGCGTTCTTCTCGACCGGACAGCGCTGCACGGCATCGTCGCGTTTGATTGTCGAAGAGGGCATTCATGATGCGTTTGTTGCAGCGCTGGCAGAGCGTCTCAAAGGCCTCTCGGTGGATCATGCTTTGAAGGCCGGCACGCATATCGGCCCTGTGGTTGATCAGAGCCAGTTGGATCAGGATCTTTCCTATATTGCACTCGGCCAGAAAGAAGGCGCAACGCTGACATGGGGTGGTGAACTCTTGAACCGCGAAACGCCCGGTTTCTATCTCCAACCGGCTTTGTTTACGGGCGTTGAAAATTCCATGCGTATTGCGCGCGAGGAAATTTTCGGGCCTGTGGGCGTGGTTATCAAGGCGAAGAGCTATGATGAGGCGCTTGCCATTTCGAATGACACGGACTTCGGTTTATCGGCCGGTATCTGCACGACGAGCCTGAAATATGCGACGCATTTCAAGCGCAATTCGGAAGCGGGTATGGTGATGGTCAATCTGCCAACGGCAGGCGTTGATTACCATGTACCATTTGGCGGTCGTAAGGGTTCGAGCTATGGCTCGCGGGAGCAGGGCTCCTACGCCAAGGAATTCTTCACGACGGTTAAGACGGCCTACACATTCGCGGGTTGAGCCATGCGTTCGCATATTTTGGTGATGGGCGAAGCGCTGGTTGATCTGGTGCCTGGCCCAGAGGGTCGTGAAGCCGTGTTGGGCGGCTCGCCCTATAATGTGGCGATTGGCCTTGGCAGGCTGGGGGCAAAAGTGGCGATTGCCACCTCGCTTTCCACCGATGCGGATGGGCAGCGCTTCACAACAGCACTAACAGCGGATGGGGTTGATTTGTCCTATTCGGCGTTTTCCGATGCGCAAAGCCCGACGGCTTTGGTTGAGGAAGGCACCGCAGAGAGTGGTCCGCGCTATGTTTTCACCCTTGCGGGGACCGCTTTTGATACGCCACCAGCTTTGCCGCAAAACTGGTCCGATGACTTAAGGCATATTCACGCCGGATCGTTTTCGGCCTTGGTGCCGCCCATGTCAGGGGCAGTTCTTGAGGCCATGAAGCAGGCCAAGGGGCATCGTAGTACGAGTTATGATCCCAATATCCGCCCGATGATTACGCCGGATAAGGACAAAGCACGTGCGGATGTTGAGCGGCTGGTTGCGCTCGCTGATATCGTGAAAGCGAGCGAAGAGGATATGGAATGGCTTTATCCCGACCTCGCGCCGCATGAGGCGATGCTCGAATGGCTGGGGCTTGGTCCGCAACTCGCTGTGCTGACACGCGGCGCGAAAGGTGCGGAGGCCTTTATGCGCGATGGGCATATGGTCGTGCCTGCGCCGCGTGTGAATGTTCGGGATACGGTTGGGGCGGGCGATAGCCTTATGTCATCGCTTTTATTCGCGATGGATCGCGACGAAGCGCTAGGCGCTGATCACGCCGCTTGGACGCAAAGCCAGATTGGAAAATGGATGTCTTTTGCTGTGCGCGCGTCGGCATTCACCTGCACGCAGAAGGGTTCAAATCCACCGCGTTTGAAAGATTTAGAGCGTCGTTAAGGTTTTTATTTTTCAACAAAGGCCCGTTCGACCACGTAAGTACCCGGCTGGTTGCTATTGCCTTCGCTAAAGCCACGCGCCTTCAAAATCGCGGCGATATCCGTATTTAATCCCTGATTGCCGCAGACCATAACACGGTCTTCCTCCGAATTAAGCGCTGGAAGGCCGATATCGTCGGTTAGCATGTTTTGTTCGATCAGATCCGTGATACGACCGCGATTGCGGAAAGGTTCACGCGTCACCGTTGGGTAGTAGACGAGCTTTTCGCGGACGAAATCGCCCAAAAACTCATCGACGGGTAGTTCCTGTTCGATCATGTCGGCATAAGCAAGCTCGGCCACTTCGCGGGTGCCGTGCACGAGCACGACTTTCTCATAGTGCTCATAGGTCTCCGGATCGCGAATAAGGCTCAAAAACGGTGCCAAGCCGGTGCCGGTGCCGAGCATATAAAGGCGTTTGCCGGGCAAGAGGTTATCGAGCAGCAGCGTGCCTGTTGCCTTCTGGCCGACGATAATCTTGTCCCCCGGAGCAATATGCAAAAGGCGGGAGGTTAAGGGGCCATCTGGCACCTTAATCGAAAAAAATTCCAGCTCATCGGCAAAGTTTGGGCTGGCAATCGAATAGGCGCGGAGCAAAGGCTTACCATCCACCGGCAGGCCAATCATTGAAAATTGGCCATTGCGAAAGCGGAAGGACCGGCTTCGCGTTGTGGTGAAACTGAAGAGGGTCTCAGTCCAGTGACGCACGCTGGTGACGGTTTCTTCTTCAAATGCGCTCATCGTGTCTATCCACTATGCCGAAGCGTCTGACTGCCGCGTAGAACCTGCTCCAACCAACACTTAGTCCGCCATTAAACTTTGTTCAATGTATTTTTATTTATTCCACATAAAATTTTGTTTTATTACCTGTTCGAACGCATCTTTGACTTAGAAGCTCCGCTATCAGGGCGCTTTCATGCGGATCAAAGGATTTCTTAAGATGGCCCAAGAATTGGACACAGGATCGGACCGCCTTGCACGCATTCAAGACGATAGGCCACATCGATCGCGCGGGCTTCAGCAAAGCCCGGCACAACGAATTGCATGGCGATGGGGAGGCCCGTTGACGAAAGCCCGACCGGCAAAGAGATCGCGGCCAGATCAAAATAATTTGCAAATCGTGTGAAGACGGCCGGGCTGTCATGCTCTGCATGCTCGCTTAAAACGGGCGCAGGCGTGGCGGTCGTGGGCATTAAAATCGCGTCAACCGTTTCATAGACATGCGCAATAACCGATTTCTCGCGATCCCGGCGCAAGAGGTTGTTGTTATACTCAACCGCCGTAACCGCTTTACCGCTCATGATGCGTCTGCGAACAGGCTCGCCTAACCGGTTGGGCTCTTCCTCGGCAAAATGCCCGTAATGGCGATAAGCATCAACCGCGAGGAACATGCCGCAAGGCGCTGCATAATCCGCCAAACTGGTTGGAAGACGGACAGGGACGAGGGTTGCCCCGCCCGCTTTAAGCTGCTCCTGCGTCTGCTGATATAAACGCTCAGTGTCCGGATGAAGCGTAACACCCGTGTCAGTTGGTACACCGATGCGCAGATGCCGGAAGGGTGCGGACGAATCGACAGACGCTGGTAGACTCGAGCCAAAGGCTTGGCCGGCGATAACATCGAATAGGATCGCGGCGTCGGTTACCGTCCGTGTCATCGGGCCGATCGTGTCGAGCATGTCGGATAGAGGCAAGACACCTGTCTTTGGAATGAGGCCTGCGGTTGTTTTGAGGCCCACCATACCGGCGAATGATGAAGGCAGGCGGATAGAACCGCCTGTGTCCGAACCCAACGCACCCGGCACAAGGCCTGCGGCCACGGCCACGCCCGATCCGTTGGATGAGCCGCCGGGCACGCGCGCCGTTTGCATATCCCACGGATTATGTGGCGTGCCGACGGTTAGGTTCGATCCCCAGCCCCCGAAGGCATATTCCACGGTTGCTACCTTGCCCATGATAATGGCGCCCGCACTGCGCAGACGGGTGACGACTTCGGCATCGGCTGTTGCCGGGGTGGCGTCTTTCCGCGTCAAGGAGCCCCCACCCGTTGGCAAGCCTGCCACATGGATGATGTCCTTGATCGCCAAGGGCACGCCGAAAAGCGGGCCTTTTGGCACGCCTAACTTGGCGAGATGGTCCAGATGCCGGGCATCGGCCAGTGCACGGTCTTTATCGACCCGAACAAAGGCCTTGAGCTTGCCGTTCAGCGCATCAATTCGATCCAGAGATGCCGACACCGACGCTTCCGCGCTCAGCCGACCTGCCTGCGTCTCCGTTTGAATCTCGCTGATCAATTGAGGGCGTTTGGACATGGAAACTCCTTACTGGGCGAGAAACCCGCCATCAATCGCAAGCGTGTGGCCCGTTACCATCGAGGCCGCGGGGCTCGCCAAATAAACAATACCGCCCACAATCTCGTCAATCTCGGCAATCCGCCCCAGCGGGGTCATGCTGTTGATCTTGGCCAGAAGGTCAGGGTTGTCGGTAAGCGCTTTGATAAAATCGGTACGGACCCAAGTGGGGGCCACGGCATTGACCCGGATCCCATGGGAGGCCCATTCGACGGCCAGCGCGCGGGTGAGATTGACCACCGCGCCCTTGGTCGATTGGTAGGAAATGTTCGGATAAAGCCCGCCGCCCGATAGTCCCATAATAGAAGCGAGATTGACGATGGCACCTGTGCCCCGCGGGATCATATGCCGCGCCGCGGCACGCGCGCATAAAAACACGCCCGTCAAATTGACCTTGAGCACCGCATCCCAATCGTTGACCGATAGTTCGATGGTGGGTTTGCGGATGGCAAGACCCGCATTGTTGACGAGGATATCGATGCCGCTCTCGGCCGCAATCTCGGCCATCGTCGAATCAACAGAGGCTTCGTCCGCGACATCCATGCGGTGCGCTTTGCCGCGGAAACCCTCGGCAAGGATCATTGCTACCGTTTCCTCGGCCGCCGCTAAATCGCGATCAAGCACATGCACCTGAGCGCCTGAGCGCGCCATGCCAAGCGCCACGCCGCGGCCTATACCCTTGCCGCCACCCGTGACAAGCGCCCCTTTGCCGTTCAGCGAAAAGGCGGTTTTCGGATCAAAGCCGCTCATGATGGGGTCGGCGCCAAAGCATTCAGAAGACCCGCTGCTTTCAGGTCCGCCCAGAGTCCTACAGGGATCTTCGCGGATACGTCTGTCACGTTGGACTGAATTTCTTGCGGCGCTACGCCGCCCAGCACCACCGAGACAATGGCCGGGTGCGCGAGCGAAAATTGTAGAGCAGCGCGACGAATGTTCGTGCCATGGGCGGCACAGATCGCTTCAATTTTTCGGACCTTATCCATGATCTCGGGCGATGCAGGCGCGTAATCATAACGCGCGCCGGGAATAGCCCCCGTGGCCAAAATGCCGGAATTGAACACACCCGCCAGCATGATGCCCATTTTCTTTTCAACCGCTAAGGGGAGAAACTCATCGAGCGCGTCCTGCACCAAGAGCGAATAGCGGCCCGCCAACATCGCCACGTCGAAATCGCCAGCGCGGGCAAACCGCACGGCCATGGGTGATTCATTCAAGCCTGTTCCGATGGCGGAAATGACCTTCTGACTCCTGAGATCATCGAGCGCGCGATAGGCACCGTCCATCGCTTCCTTGAAGCGTTGCTCGACATCGTTTGGGCCGTGAGTCCAGATATCGCAATCATGGATCAGGACAATGTCCAAACGGTCTAGCCCCATGCGCAACAAAGAGTGCTCGATGGAGCGCATCGTACCATCGCGCGAATAATCGAAGCTGGCTGCGTGCGGAAAACCGCCGGCAAAGCCTGGCGAATAGACATCCGCGCGCTCGCCTGCCGGTTTGGCGAAGGGGTTCATGACGCGGGCGACTTTGGTGGAGATCAAATATTCATCGCGCTTGGCGTGACGAAGGCCCGCACCAAGGCGCGACTCGGCCAAACCATTGCCGTAATGGGGCGAGGTATCGTAAATCGTAACACCCGCTTTGAAGGCCGATTCAACCGTTGAAATGGCCGTCTTTTCGTCGAGCTTCTCGTAGAGATCCCCGATTGGTGCGGTGCCGAGGCCTACCACTGAAAACGGAAGAACCGCGCCATTGCGCGTCGTATGCCGTCTGATATCCATCGCTTAATCCCCTCATTACATTACATCAGTCGAGATGGAACACTTCACCCATCGGCAGGGCAATTGGCGCTCCGGTTGCATCGGTTTGCATCAAATCCTTCATATAGTCCCACCACCGCCGCATGATCGGATGATCCGGCAGCGATGCCATGGTGTGATCCTTTGGCCGCTCCAGATAGGCGAAGAGCGTGTTGGTGTCTTCATCCAGAAAAATCGAATAATTGCGGATACCCGCTGTTGCTTTGCTTGAACGCCATCCGCGCCGATCGAGGACAAAACCGCGAGGTCGCGCCTTTGCTGCTGTTTTCACCCACGGGCGATCTGATGCGTCATGCTTTGGTGCAGCGCTGGTC
>CANCAR010000109.1 GCA_947374125.1 Hyphomicrobiales bacterium
ATTTTGCGCATCGAAGACCAGCGCCGGAACCGTCAAATCCGGTACCGTAATTTGGCCTTAACCTTCGACCGTACGGGCGAAGGCATGGAACGCATCGCGCTCAGTGCCCAGGGTGATCATGGCGTCTGGTCGGCCAGTGGTGCGCTAACCGGTAAAGCGGGTGAGGCCCGTCGCCTAACCATGCAGGGCAAGGATATTGCCGTTTCAGAGTTTTTGGGCTTTGCCGAACCGGGCACGATACCGGTTGCCACCGACATGCCGCTTTCGCTCAACCTGACCGTCGATATTGATAAAAATAGCGCGTTGACCGGACTATCAGGTGCGATTACCGGCGGTCGGGCGACCATCCTATTGGATGATCCCAAAGCGCCCCCGATCAAGGTTGATGAGGTGCACGGCGAATTCACTTTATCAGATGATGGCAGCCGGATCGTCATGCCGCTCATCGAGTTTTCCAGCAGCGATACCCATTGGCGGATCAGTGGCGACGTCGCGATCCCCAAAACGCCGCAAGAAGGCTGGAGTTTCGTGCTGCATAGTCAAGGCGCAACGCTTATGACGGATGCGCAAGGCCGCGCACCTTTGGCGATTGATCGTTTGACGGTCACTGGCACGGTCGAAGCAGGCTTCAGAGCCGTCCGCATATCGGCCTTTGAGGTCAAAGGGTCGGATTTGACGCTCTCGGGCAGTGCCTTAATCGGCGCCGCCGATGGGCGCGATGGTCTTAAACTTGATCTTGCCACACGCCAATCGAGTGGTCTCGCATTGCTCGCCTTTTGGCCGTCCTTCCTGATCCCAGAAGTAAGGTCTTATCTCGGTGAATCCATTCTGGGTGGCACGGTATTGGAGGGCTCCTACCGCCTCGATCTTGATCCCAAAGGCCTGCGTTCCGTCATCGCCAAAGAAGCCATTCCCGATGAAGCAGTGGCGCTTGATTTAACGATCTCGGACGGCCGCATCAAAGTTGACAAAGGTCTCCCTCCCCTCACCCAATTGAGTGGAAAAGTTCATGTGACAGGCCAAAAAGTCGCGCTCGATATCGGATCTGGCTCGATTGACCTCGGCGCCAATCGATCTCTCGCTATTCTCGACGGCACCTACCGCGTCAATGACACGGCCCTAATGCCCACCATCGCCGACATCAATTTCCGCTTTGCCGGAGGCGTCTCAGACTTTGCAACAGCCCTTCGCGCGGACATGATGCAAAGTCTTTCAACCCCGCCGCTTGATCCCGCAAAGTCGAATGGCAAAATGTCAATGGCGGTCAAGCTTAGCTTTCCGCAAAAGCCCGACCTAAAGCCAAGCGATATTAAGCTCTCGGCGGAGGGTGATTTTACCGATCTTCTGATCGAAAACGCGTTTGGATCGGAAGATTTGGAGAGCGGCAAGGTCCATATCAGCGCAAACCAACAAGGGATTTTGATCAAGGGTGACGGCATCCTTGCCGGAGCGCCCGCGCAATTCGAAATGCGTCAACCGAACGGCTCAGCTACGCGCGATGCGACGGTAACCCTCCTAATCGACGACGCTTTGCGCGAAAAGAAAGGGCTGAAAACGGCAGGCCTTCTCACCGGTCCGTTGGGACTATCCCTATCGCTCAAAGGAATTGGTGGCAAACAAGTCAAAGGCAAAGGCGAGCTCGATCTAACGAAGGCAAGCGTTTCGGGCCTCATACCGGGCTGGAGCCGCCCAGCCGGTAAAGCGCAAAAGGCAAACTTCTCCATCACCATATCGCCAGACGAAACCATCCGGCTTGATGATCTCATCATTGACGATGCCAATCTTCTGTTAAAGGGCAAAGCCGAAATCGGTCCCGATGGCGCTTTGCGCTCGGCCAATCTCTCCTCGTTGCGCATCAATCCGAACGACAAAATCAGTGCAACCTTCGAGAAGGCCACACCGGGTTATAAAATAAGCGTTGTGGGTGATACGCTTGATGGTCGCGCATTTATTAAATCGGTTTTCTCGTCCCCGCGCGGACAAGGCAGCATCGGGCAGGATCTTGAGCTTGATCTTAAGGTAGCAACCTTTACCGGCTTTAACAGCGAAGTCTTGAAAGGTGTCGATCTCCACGCAGCGACCCGTGGCGGCGTATTAAAGGATTTGAAAATTGACGCACGCCAAAGCCAGCAGCCCTTGACCGCCCAGCCTGCGCGTTCCGAAGCTGGACAATCGGTCATCGTGGTCCAAAGCGCGGATGCAGGCGCTCTGCTGCGGTTTACCGATCTTTATAAGCGGATGAATTCGGGTGCACTCACCTTCCAAATCAGCACGGCTGGCGAACCGTTAGAAGGCTCATTATCGATCAAACGCTTCGCGCTCTTGGACGAAGCGACCATAGCCGACCTCAATGCGAGGGCAGGCGCGCCAGGCGGACGAGCCATCGTAACCGACCCTAAAAACGTTCAGTTTACTCGCCTCAATGCAGATTTTTCAATCGGGAGCGGCAAAATCAACATAAAAGACGGTGTTATGTCGGGCCCTGTCTTAGGCGGAACGGTCGAGGGCATGATCGATTACGCGAAGGGCAATATGGATGTAAAAGGGGCCTTTGTGCCTGCCTATCTCGTCAACAATCTCCTCAACAAGATTCCGCTTGTCGGGCAATTGCTGGGCGGGGAAAACGAAGGGCTGTTCTCAATCAATTATCGCGCCTATGGACCGATCGCAGCGCCCCAAATCACCTATAATCCGCTCTCAGCCGTTGCTCCGGGCTTTTTGCGTAAATTGTTTGACGCGGGCGGCCCAACCGATACGACACCGCTTAAAACACCGCCTAAAGCCGTACCCCTTAACCAACCTTAATCAACACATGCTTCTTTTTGCCCATGGAAAGCTTAATCGCGCCGTCGCGCATGTGATCCCGGCTCAAGATCAACCGAGGGTCTGAAACCCCCTCATCATTGACCCTTAAACCGCCGCCCTGAATAAGCCGCCGGGCTTCCCCCGTTGAAGCAACCAGACCCGCCGTAACAAAAGCAGCCAAGACACCCAATCCCTCACCGAATTCGGCATCGGAAACGGTTACAGTTGGCAGAGTTTCGGAGGCCATTCCCTGTTCAAAGGTCTGGCGCGCTGTCTCCGCCGCTTCATTGGCGGCAGCCCGGCTATGCAGCAAAGCGGTAGCCTCCGTTGCCAGAACTTTTTTGGCCTCGTTGATTTCTGCGCCGCCAAGATTTGAAAGCCGGGCGATCTCGTCCATCGGCAAAGTCGTAAAGAGCTTTAAAAACCGCGATACGTCGGCATCCTCGGTATTGCGCCAAAATTGCCAGTAGTCATACGGGCTGAACATATCAGCATTCAGCCATACCGCGCCCGATGCGGTCTTGCCCATCTTAGCGCCCGAGGCAGTCGTCAAAAGCGGCGTCGTTAAAGCATAAAGCTGCTGCGCACCCATGCGGCGGCCAAGATCAACCCCATTGACGATATTGCCCCATTGATCGGAACCACCCATCTGCAGACAGCAGTCATAATTTCGTGATAATTCAAAGAAATCATAGCTTTGCAAGATCATGTAGTTAAATTCGATGAAGGAAAGTTCCTGCTCGCGATCCAGCCGAAGCTTTACCGAATCCATCGACAACATCCGGTTGATCGAAAAATGGCGACCAATATCGCGTAGCATATCGATATAATTGAGCTTGGTGAGCCATTCGGCATTGTCGACCATTATGGCCCCATTGCCTTCCGACCCATAGGAAAGCAACTTGCCGAAAACGCCTTTAATGCTGTCTTTATTTCCCTCAATCTGCTCAACCGTTAGCAGCTTTCGTGTCTCATCCTTGCCAGATGGATCGCCAACCCGGGTGGTGCCTCCTCCCATCAAGGTTATTGGCCGATGACCCGTCTGCTGCAACCAATGCAGCATCATGGCGGAGATCAGATTGCCAATATGGAGCGAAGGTGCCGTACAATCATAGCCGACATAGGCGGTAATCCTGCCGGTGCGGGCCTTTTCGTCAAGACCTGCAAAGTCGGAGCATTGATGAATAAATCCCCGCTCGGACAAAACACGGAGAAAATCGGATTTCGGCTGGAATTCACTTGTCATGACAGACCCCTATTCGCGGCGGCGAGATGTAAGGGCAAAGGCTGTTTTGGGCAAGTGACACTGAATTAAACGCATTGCCCTTCTTGCGCCGCGATTGAGCCCTAAATACCAGCCTTCGTGATACGGATTGAATTGACGATTTGAGCAAAACCCCGCAACGTTTTCAGGATCACATGATCGCGATGACGAGAATGCACCGATGAACCAAGGATGGCGAGAGCGTGCCACGCTAGGCTTTTTGGCCTTTGCGTTTCTTAATGCCCAACTGTCCCAATCTGCGCTCGCCCAGTCGGGCAGACGCGGCATTGTGCGGGATACCGAAATCGAGCTTTTGTTGCGCGATTATGCTGCCCCTATTTTCCAAGCGGCTGGCATTGGCAAAGGCTCGATCCGTATCGCTCTTATGGATGACCGCTCCTTTAATGCCTTTGTAACCGATGGTCGCCGGATGTTCATCAATACCGGCACGCTGATGGACGCCAAAACGCCCAATGAAATCATCGGCGTCATCGCCCATGAATCGGGCCATGTGGCAGGCGGGCATCTGACCCGGCAACGCGAGCAAATGGCTGCCGCGCAGATGATGGCGGTAGCAGGCGTCTTGCTCGGAGCGGGCGCAATGGTGGCGGGTTCTGGAAGCCGCGGTTCAAACACAGGCAATGGCGGCGTTGGCGTTATGCTAGGCGCGCAGGAGCTCGCAGGGCGGACGCTTTTGTCGTATCAGCGCGGCGAAGAACAGGCGGCTGACCGGGCAGCTATAAAATATCTTGAAATGACCTCTCAGTCGCCCAAAGGCCTGCTCGATACGTTTAAGCGCCTCAGCGATGATATGATGTTCAAGACGGAGGGCATTGATCCCTATCTGATGAGCCATCCGATGCCGCAAGACCGTATCGCTAATTTGGAAACCCTGGTGATGGCGAGCGGCAATTATAAGGCGAAGGATCCGGCAGGGTTACAAGCCCGCCATGAGATGATGAAGGCGAAGCTTTTAGGCTTTGTGGGTAAGCCGGAAGAGGTAAACCGCAAATTCCCCTTATCCGACACCTCCCTTCCCGCCCGCTATGCCCACGCCATTCTCGATTATCGCTATAAGAAAACGAACGAATCCTTGGCGGCAATTGAGGATCTCATTCGGGCAAGGTCAGAAAATCCCTATTTCTGGGAATTGAAAGGCCAGGTCTTATTGGAATCGGGCCGCGCGCGCGAGGCTGTAACGGCTTTACGCCGATCAAGTGGGTTGGCCCCTGATGCCGGGCTTATTCGTGGACTTTTGGGCCGCGCCTTGCTGGCAACGGGGGAAGAGTCCAATCTGCCGGATGCGACGCGTGAATTATCGAACGCCGTCCAGCGCGAGCCTGATGATCTGGAGACGTGGAGAAGTCTTTCCATCGCCTACGGGAATCAGGGCAATATCGGAATGGCGGAGTATAGTGCCGCGCAAGAAGCTTTCTTGATCGGCGACCAACAATCTGCCGTAAACCACGCGGCAAAGGCCAAAAAGCTGCTGCCTCCTGGATCCCCCACTGCGCTGAAAGCCGATGATATTTTGAATTATCGAACAAAACGCCTTAATTGAACTGTTTGGAGAATATCATGACCCTCGTCCGCCGCCTTGCTGTTCTTCTGGGAGCCCTGCTCCTATTCGCCTCGGCACCTCTCGCATTCGCAGAAGAACCTCTATCGGAAGCCCGCAAGGCCGAGATCGGCGAACTCGTCAAATCCTACCTCATCGCCCATCCCGAAGTGATCCAGGAAGCCCTCAACGCGCTCGACCAACGACAAAAGGATGCCGAACTTGCATCGCAAAAATCGGCGCTTGCTTCTATTTCTGCCGATTTGCTCAAAGCCGAAAATGGGATCGTGCTTGGCAATCCAATGGGCGATGTCACTTTGGTCGAGTTTTTTGATTATAATTGTGGCTATTGCAAAAAATCGCTCTCCGACATGATGGGCCTGATGAAGAGCGATCCCAAGCTTCGGCTCGTTTTGCGCGACTTCCCCGTTCTGGGGCCTGATTCGGTTGAAGCCTCCGTCGTCGCCCTCGCGCTGCGCAAACAGTTCAAAGGCGATCAATATATGGCCTTCCATCAAAAGCTCTTGATGTCGCGCGGGCGCGTCGGAAAAGACTCAGCGCTTCAAGCCGCACGCGATCTAGGTGCCGATATGGCCCGTCTCACCAAGGATATCGAATCGGGCGACTCAAAGACCCTTATCGAGTCGACTGTTCGCGCTGCCGATTCGCTGCGCATTGGCGGCACGCCGTCCTTCGTCGTGGGAGACGGTGTTATTGTTGGCGCTGTTGGGGAGGAAACGCTCGCCTCTGCGATCAAATCCGTCCGTGCCTGCGGCAAAGCCACCTGTTGATATCCAGTTGAATGGTTTGCTGAGGTCATAATTTCATCACCTCAGCGAATCGCTTTTTACGAGTTTGAGCCAAAATATAGGGTCGAAAAATCGACTCGCTGTAGCCTTTTGCACGCCTCATGCACGGGATGGTTTTAATCGAATTCACTACACGCTTAGGGTGTATAGTGAAATTCTCTTTTAGAATCCGACACTTGCAGGACTCTTTGGGGTTATTAACGCTTAATTAACGTTTACCCACAACATATAGTCATATTACAAATTAGACACGCTAAACCTTGATTGGAGCTTGACGGGATGGGAGGCCAGTTTTACGGTCCGTGTCACTTGCACTGATTGGTCGACCGCTTCGGAATTGTGGCGATCATAAAAGAGTAAATCCCGATATCAGGGCGGACCGACGGATTGGACTTTTCGGTTCAGCGTTGCCCGATAAGGCGTTACAAACCGGTGAACCTGTTCATCGGAATAAAATGCCGCTGACGCCCGTCCTTTTTTTGGTCGGGATAATCAGTGGAACTGGAAAACAATTTTTGTGGACTTGGGGCCGCTAAATGGCCCCGCGGGCACTGTCCCGTTATCATTGAGGGCGTTATTAACATGCGGATCGAGCGTTTTTTCACCAAGGCTGGCGTATCACCCTATTCAGGGATCGCTTTCAAGTCAGCCACGAGCGAAATCCGCAATCCTGACGGGTCGATTGTGTTCCGTCTTGAAAACATCGACGTGCCAGAGGCGTTTAGCCAAGTGGCCGCTGACGTATTGGCCCAAAAATATTTCCGCAAAGCGGGCGTTCCTGCTGCACTCAAGAAGGTTGAGGAAAACGACGTTCCTTCCTTCCTGTGGCGCTCGGTACCCGATGAAGCCAAACTCGCCAAGCTGCCCGAGAAGGAGCGCTTCGGCTCCGAGATGAGCGCACGCCAAGTGTTTGACCGCTTGGCCGGTTGCTGGACCTATTGGGGCTGGAAGGGTGGCTATTTCAAGTCAGAAGAAGACGCTCAGACCTTCTTTGACGAGCAACGCTATATGCTCGCCCGTCAGATGGTCGCTCCGAACTCGCCGCAATGGTTCAACACAGGCCTGCACTGGGCCTATGGCATCGACGGCCCAAGCCAAGGCCATCATTATGTCGATTTCAAAACCGGCAAGCTGACCAAGTCAAAATCGTCCTACGAGCATCCGCAGCCGCATGCCTGCTTTATCCAAGGCGTGGCCGATGATCTTGTGAACGAAGGTGGCATTATGGACCTTTGGGTCCGCGAAGCCCGCCTTTTCAAGTATGGCTCGGGCACCGGCTCGAACTTCTCGAATTTGCGCGGCGAAGGCGAGCGTCTCGCTGGCGGAGGCAAATCATCAGGCCTTATGTCCTTCCTCAAAATCGGCGACCGTGCAGCGGGCGCGATCAAGTCGGGCGGCACCACGCGCCGCGCGGCGAAGATGGTGGTGGTTGACGTCGATCATCCCGATATCGAAGCCTATATCGACTGGAAGGTGAAGGAAGAGCAGAAGGTTGCGGCCCTTGTCACCGGTTCAAAGCTCGTCTCCAAACACCTCAAAGCCGTCATGAAGGCCTGCATCAATTGCGATGGCCCGGATGAGAGCTGCTTTGACCCGGAGAAGAACCCGGCGCTCAAGCGCGAGATCAAGCTCGCCCGCCGCGTCTCGGTTCCGGACAACTACATCAAGCGTGTCATCCAATTCGCCAAGCAAGGCTATAAGGAAATCGACTTCCCCGTCTACGATACCGATTGGGATTCGGAAGCCTATCTGACGGTTGCTGGCCAGAACTCCAACAACTCCGTCTCGCTAAAAGACGAGTTCCTTCGCGCGGTTGAAAGCGATTCCGATTGGAACCTGATCAAGCGGACCGATGGTAAGGTTTATAAGACCCTGAAGGCGCGTGATTTGTGGGAGCAGATCGGCTATGCCGCTTGGGCGTCCGCTGATCCGGGCTTGCACTTCAATTCGACGATGAATGATTGGCACACCTGCCCAGCATCTGGCCCGATCCGCGCGTCCAATCCGTGCTCGGAATACATGTTCTTGGACGATACGGCCTGCAACCTTGCCTCGCTCAACTTGCTTCAATTCCGCGAGCAAGACGGCACGTTCAACATCGCGGCTTACGAGCACGCCGTCCGCCTCTGGACGATCGTCCTCGAAGTGTCGGTGCTGATGGCACAGTTCCCTTCGAAGGAAATTGCTGAACTCTCTTATCGCTACCGCACGCTGGGCTTAGGCTTTGCCAATATTGGCGGCTTGCTGATGACCAACGGCATTCCGTATGATTCGGAAGAAGGCCGCGCCATTTGCGGCGCGCTCACCGCGATCATGACGGGCGTATCCTATGCGACCTCTGCCGAGATGGCAGGCGAGCTGGGCCCGTTCCCGGGCTATAAGAGCAACGCGCAACACATGCTCCGTGTCATCCGCAACCACCGCCGCGCCGCCTATGGTGAGGCACAGGGCTATGAAGGCCTAAGCGTTAATCCGGTTCCGCTGGATCACGCCTCGGTCAAGGATGCGCGCCT